>DATFUG010000402.1:0-5667 GCA_035261025.1 Steroidobacteraceae bacterium
CTCGAAGTCGATCGGATTGATCTTGTGCGGCATCGTCGAGGAACCGACTTCGCCGGCGATGGCCCGCTGTCGCAGGTAGCCCAGCGAGATGTAGCCCCAGGTGTCCCGGCACAGATCGATCAGGATCACGTTCGCCGCGGCACAGGCGTCGGCGTATTCCGCGATCCAGTCGTGCGGCTCGATCTGCGTGGTGTAGGCATTGCATTGCAGGCCCTGCGCCGCCACGAAGCGCTCGCTGATCACGCGCCACTCAGCGCCGGGCAGGGCCCAGTGATGCGCGTTGAAATTGCCGACGGCGCCGTTCCACTTGCCAAAAATCGTGACGGCCTGGAGCCGCGCCAGCGCCCTTGCCAGGCGCGCGGCCACATTCGCGTACTCCTTGCCCAGGGTGGTTGGACTGGCGCTCTGGCCATGGGTGCGCGCCAGCATGGGCAGCCGCGCGTGCTGGAGCGCGAAGGCGCGCAGTGCGCCGGCGATCTGCGCCAGTTCCGGCAGCAGCAGTTGTGCGCGGGCCCGTTGCAGGAGCCGCGCGTAGCTGAGGTTGTTGAGGTCCTCGGAGGTGCAGCCAAAATGCACCAGTTCCAGCGTCGCCGGGCTCGCACCCGCCTGGGCCAGCTCCTCGCGCACGTAGTATTCGATCGCCTTGACGTCGTGATTGATCCGCGACTCGATCTCCTTGACCGCGGTGGCGGACTCGGGCCCGGGATCGCGGGCCAGGGCTTCGGCGCGTGCCCGCACCGGTGCGCTGAGCGCCGCACCCGCCAGCTGCGGCTGGGCCTTGACGAGTTCCAGCAGCCACAGGGCCTCGAGGCGGATCCGTTCCCGGATCAGTCCGGCTTCGCCAAACAGTGCGCGCAGGGGTTCGGCCGCAGACGCGTAGCGGCCATCAATAGGGGAAATGGCCAGCAGGCGGGTTTGATCCATGCAGTGGGCAACGCGCGAGGTTAGAATCGAGATTGTAGCGCATGCGCTGACCCAGGAGCGCCTGCCGTGGAGTCCAGCGGGATGAAGCCGAGCGACAAGCGGATCGAGCGTGACAGCATGGGTGAGCTCAAGGTGCCGGCCGACGCCCTGTGGGGTGCGCAGACCCAGCGGGCCGTGAACAATTTCCCGATTAGCGGGCGGCCCCTGCCGCGCGCTTTCATTCGTGCCCTGGCGCTGATCAAGCAGGCCGCGGCGGCGGCCAATGCCCGCCTCGGGCTGCTCGAGGCGCCACTGGCCACGGCCATCGGCGCGGCCGCCGCAGAAGTGGCCGCCGGAACGCATGACCGCCATTTTCCGATCGACGTGTTCCAGACTGGTTCGGGCACCAGCACCAATATGAATGCCAACGAGGTGATTGCGCACCTGGCGGCGCGCGCCGTGCCGGCGGTGCACCCGAACGATCACGTCAACATGAGCCAGAGCAGCAACGATGCGATTCCCACCGCCATTCACGTCGGCGCCGAGCTGCTGCTGCGCGAGCAGCTCCTGCCCGCGCTCGAGCACCTGGCCTCGGCCATCGCCGCCCGCGAGGCCGATTGCGCCGCGGTGGTCAAGACGGGCCGCACGCACCTGATGGATGCGATGCCCGTGACGCTCGCGCAGGAGCTGTCTGGCTGGCGCACCCAGATCGAGAACGGCATCGCGCGGCTGCGCGCGGTGGAGCCACGGATCCTGTGTCTCGCGCAGGGCGGCACGGCGGTGGGCACCGGCATCAACGCGCATCCGCGCTTCGGCATTGAATTCTGCCAGGCGCTGGCGGCGCTGACCGGCATTGCCTTCGTGCCGAACCGCAATTATTTCGAGTCGCTTTCGGCGCAGGACGCCGCCGTCGAACTGTCGGGCCAGCTCAAGGTGCTGGCGGTCAGCCTGATGAAGATCGCCAATGATCTGCGCTGGATGAACAGCGGCCCGCTCGCGGGTCTGGGCGAGATCACGCTGCCCGCCCTGCAACCGGGGAGCAGCATCATGCCGGGCAAGGTCAATCCGGTGATCCCGGAGGCCACCGCCATGGTGGCGGCGGAGGTCATCGGGAATGACGCGGCTATCACAATCGCCGGTCAATCCGGCAACTTCCAGCTCAACGTCATGCTGCCGCTCATCGCCTGGAATCTGCTCGAGAGCATCCGATTGCTGGCCAATGTGTCGCGACTGCTCGCGGATACCGCCATCGCCGGGTTCAGCGTAAACCACGAGCGGCTGGCGGAAGCGCTCGAGCGCAATCCAATACTGGTGACCGCGCTCAACCCGGTCATCGGCTATGAAAAAGGCGCGGCCATTGCCAAGCGCGCCTACGCCGAAGGCCGGCCGATCCTCGAAGTGGCGGCGGAGATGACGGATCTCAAGCGCGAGCAGCTCGCCCAATTGCTCGATCCGGCCGCGCTCACGGCGGGGGGCATCAAGGGCGGCACCAGCGGCGGTGGTTGAGCTGCATTGGTAGCGGTGGCGCAGTCGGCGGCGGCGGGACTTCCGGCGGACTGGCGCGGGCGCCTGCGCCGTGCGCTCGCCGCGCAGCCCGCCCACCTCCCGCAGCACTCGGCACCGGACCCGCAACCGGCCGCCGTGCTGGTGCCCATTGTCGATCGGCCCGGTGGACCGACGCTGCTGCTGACGACCCGCGCCGGGCATCTGCGCCGGCATGCCGGGCAGATCAGTTTTCCGGGCGGGCGCATCGAGCCTGCCGACCTGAGCGTGCTCGCCGCCGCCGTACGCGAGGCGCGCGAGGAGATCGGCATCGACGATCGCTATATCGAGGCGCTCGGCTACCTGCCTGACTACGTGGTCCGCACCGGATTTCGCATCACGCCGGTGGTGGCGCTGATCAGTCCTGGATTCACGCTGCAGGTCGATGCCGCGGAGGTGGCGGAGGTGTTCGAAATGCCGCTGGAGTTTCCCTACCACCCGGACAATTTTCAACCAACGCGACGGGTCCTCCACGGTGTGGAAGTCATCCTGAACGATCTGAACTTCGAAGGCCGCAATATCTGGGGCGCCACCGCGATCATCCTGCAGGCGCTCAGCGCCGCGCTGCGCAAGGATTCATGAGCGAGGCCGCACAACGACTGGAAGCGCTGCTGGCCCTGATGATGCGGCTCCGCGATCCGCAGCAGGGCTGCCCCTGGGACCAGGTGCAGACTTTTGCGAGTATCGCACCGCACACCATCGAAGAAGCCTACGAACTGGCCGACGCCATCGGCAGCGCGGAGCCTGGCAGGATCCGCGACGAGCTCGGTGATCTGCTGTTCCAGGTGGTGTTTCTGGCACAGCTGGGCCTGGAGCGCGGCTGGTTTGATTTCGCCGCGGTGGCCGCGACCGTGCATGACAAGCTGGTCCGCCGTCATCCGCACGTGTTCGGGAGTGCTTCCCGGGACGCTTCCGGGCTCGCGAAGGCCTGGGATTCGCACAAGGCCGCGGAGCGCGCCGCGGCGGGTGTCGAGGGCGCACTCACCGGCGTGCCGCAGGCCCTGCCAGCGCTGAGCCGGGCGGCCAAGCTCGGCCGCCGTGCGGCGCGCGTGGGTTTCGACTGGAGCGACGCGCGCTCCGTGCGCGCCAAGATCGCCGAAGAGCTGCGTGAGACCGAGAGCGCCGTGCTGCAACAAGACCAGCCCGCCGTGGAAGAGGAATTCGGCGACCTGCTGTTCGCGGTCGTCAATTGGGCGCGTCACCTGCAGGTGGACCCCGAGGCCGCGCTGCGCAAGGCGAACCACAAATTCGAGCGGCGCTTCGCGGCCATGGAGGCGCTGATCGCACAGCGGGGACGGGCTGCGAGCGAACTGGGCATTGAGGAATGGGAGCGGCTCTGGGGCGAGGTCAAGGCCCAGGCCCGCGAGGAAAGCTGATACCCATCAGCAAGTTGCCCCTCTCCCGGGCAGTTCAGGGGTCGTTCAGCCGTGCTCCCGTAACCTCTTCAGCCATGGGCGAACCTCAGCCCAGGGAAGACTCAAGGAGCCACTCATGTTCAGCCGAACCACGATGGTTGCGATCGCAGTCGGACTTGCGATCGGTGCGCCTGCTCTGGCCAACGAGAATGACCGGTGGCAGGACGACCCCGCGGGCACGAGTGCGGCGTACGACTATGACTATGCGCGCGTCATGCATGTCGAGCCCCGGATGCGCCAGGTACGCGTTTCCGTGCCGCGGCGCGAATGCTATGAGGAGGCGGGCTACGATCCGGGCTACGACCCGGGTTATCGCCAGGGCGCAGAGCGGCCGGCGGCCGGCGGCATGATCCTTGGTGGCCTGATCGGCGCCGTGATCGGCCACCAGATTGGACATGGTCGCGAACGCGCCGTAGGCACGGTGGCTGGTGCGGTCATCGGCAGCGCCATCGGACACGAGGCGGCCATGCAGCGCCGCGACGATGGCTCGTACGGGTATTCCTCACCGCGCGCGGATCGCGGCGAGCGCTGCGAGACTCGCTATTCCGAGCAGATTGAGCAGCGCATCGACGGCTATCGGGTCAGCTACCGCTACAACGAGCGCGACTACCAGACCGTGCTGCCCTACGATCCGGGCGAGCGCCTGCGCGTGCGCGTGACCGTCAGGCCGGAGGGGTACTAAGATGAGGCATCCGGCGCGTGCTTGAACGAGGGGCGTGCGGCGGCCGTTACTGGGAGCTGGCATGATCCGCAGGCGTGGGCACACAAGCTGGGCAACGGGGTTGCTGGCGGTTCTGGCCGTCGTGGCCGCTGCCGCGGCTCCAGCGAGTGCCGAGCGGATCACGCCCGCGACGCCGTGGAGCGTGGATGCCCGGTTTGTAGCCGATGACAGTGAAGGCCAGCGAGAGCGCATCATCGAGGCGGTGCAGAAGCGCTTCAACGCCAAGGTCGTGCGCGTCACGGATACCACCGTCAATGGCCGGCCGGCGCTCGAACTGCGATTGCTGTCCGAGCAGCGCGTCTGGAATCTGGTGGTCGACGCCACCACCGGCCAGATCCTCTCGGGGGCCTGATGCGCATTCTGGTCGTCGAGGATGAGACGGCGCTGCGCGATTCACTGAAGGCTGATCTGAGCGCGGCGGGCCACGCGGTCGATACCGCGGCCGACGGCGAAGAAGGGTTGTATGCCGCGCTCGAATTTCCCATCGACATGGCCATCGTCGATCTGGGCCTGCCAAAGCTCTCCGGGCTCGAGGTGATCCGGCGGCTGCGCGCCGCGGGCAAGACCTATGGCGTCCTGGTGCTCACGGCGCGCGATCGCTGGCAGGACAAGGTCGAGGGCCTGAGCGCCGGTGCTGATGATTACCTCGCCAAGCCCTTTCACATCGGCGAGCTGCAGGCGCGGTTGGGCGCGCTGCTGCGGCGCTCGAGCGGCTGGACGACACCGCTCCTGCACTGTGATCCGGTCGTGCTCGACACCCGGGCGCAGGCGGTGGCGGTGCGCGGCAACCCCGTAGAACTCACCAGCTTCGAGTACCGCCTGCTCGAGCACCTGATGCTGCACGCGGGCGAAGTCATCTCCAAGGCCGAGCTTACGGAGAAGCTGTACGAACAGGATTTCGAGCGCGACAGCAATGTCATCGAGGTGCTGATCGCGCGGCTCCGTCGCAAGCTTGACCCCGAGGACGAAATCAAGCCCATCGAGACGCTGCGCGGACGCGGTTATCGCATCACCTTGCCGCGCACTCATGTGGCCTCCTGATCGCGGCTGTTCCTGAAGGCATGGCGCGCCCGCCGTCGGTTCGCC
>DATFUG010000403.1:0-6108 GCA_035261025.1 Steroidobacteraceae bacterium
CATGCAGCACGCGATATTCTCGCTCTAGGTGTATGAGGCGGAAGCCTTTAGAACGGAATAACAACTAGGGCGGCAGTGCGAGGGACGCCAGGAACGTACCGCATCAGCTCGCCGATGCCGCCGGGACCAAAGCCATGGACATTACTCTTTCTCACCGACTTGAAGCGGCCGTCACGCTGCTCGCTGGCGATGGCACGCTCAAGGAAAGACTCGCTGCCGCGTATCGCGAACACCTCGATGACATCGACGAACTCGAATTGCCCAACGAGGTGCAGCTGGAGTATTCGCAGATGTCGCGGACCATGCACCTGGCGCGCGCCCTGCCCGGCGATAACGTCGTGCGTGCCTCGGTGCGCAAGCTGTCCAACGAAGAAGCGCAGCGCTTTGCCGCACTGATCGTGCGCATGTACTCGCTGCGGATGCAGAGTCTGACGTCGGGAACCAAGCCGCCAGCGCGTATCAGCGCCACGCCGCGCAGCACGACCTCGCTCGTTTCGCTGCTGGCGATTGAAGGCGGCGGCAGCGGCGGCGGATCGCGCACGGGCGTGGCAAACACTCCGTAAGCGCGTGGTGGCGGCTGCAAGCGCGGCGGTCAATCAATCTTGAATTCGATGGAGTCCCAGCGCGTCGTCTCTTCATGGCGCGCCTGGTGACGGATGGCATCGACCAGCGCACGCTCATCCCACTTCGCCCGTTCATCGGACATCCCGATCACCGCGGGCGGGAGCACCACTTCACGCCCGAAGCCGGGCAGCAGGACCACGGGTTTCTCGCTGGCCTTGGCATAGTTGAGCTGGAACAGCAGCAGGTCGCGCTGCGTGACGTAAAGGGCGGATAACGCCACCACGACTTCGGTCGTCGCCATCTGCTGGCGCAACGCCTCGTGCAGTCCTTCCACCGAAGTGTTCACTGGACGCTGTTCCGGGCCGCCGCAATTGCGATAATAGAAATTACGGGCGCTCTCGAGAAACTCGAATACGCGCAGGTACTCATCGTTCAGCTCGAACGCGTGGGTCACGAATACCCGTATAGGATCGCGCTGTGACATGGCTTTAAGTGTACTGTGACAACCCTGATGAGGGAATCCGTTGCGATTGCTCGTTTATAACATCCGTTATGCAACCGGTGCGGGCCCCGCGTTTCACCTGCCGGTCCCGGGCGCCGGGTACCTGCGCAGCAGCCGGGCGGTGCTGGAGGAGATCACCCAGTTCATCCGCGAGCAAAGCCCTGACCTGGTCGGGCTCATCGAGGTCGACACGGGCTCGATTCGCAGCGGCATGGTCAATCAGGCCGAGCACATTGCCGCCTCGCTGGGCCACTACACGGCCTACGAATGCAAGTACGGTTCGCGCTCGTTCAATAATCTGGTGCCGATCGTGCGCAAGCAGGCCAATGCGCTGCTGGCCGCTCCCAGCGTGACGGGCCAGCGCTTCCACTATTTCGACACCGGTATCAAACGCCTGATCATCGAGCTGGAACTGGACCAGGTCTGCGTGTTCCTCGTGCACCTGTCCCTGAAGTACCGCCATCGTCAATACCAGTTGCGCACCCTCTATGACCTGATCGCCGGTTCGCGCAAACCGGTGATTGTGGCCGGAGACTTCAATACCTTCTGGGGCACGCACGAAATCTACCTCTTTATGCGTGCCGCGGGTCTGCAGAGCGCCAATACGCTGGGCCTCCTGTCCTATCCGGCGCGTCATCCGCGCGTGGAACTGGACTTCGTGCTGGTCAGTGCCGGCATTGAGGTTACAGGGTTCCGCATTCCGGAAGTACGTTACAGCGATCATCGCCCACTGATCTGTGATTTTGAGATCGGCAGGGCCTGAAGGGGTGAATCATGAGCAGTGACACAGCTTGGCGCCTGGACCGCGAGGCCAACGGCCTCGCCTGCCTCACCCTTGACCGGCCTGGCACTTCCGCCAATTCCCTGTCTCGCGCCGTGCTCGTCGAGCTGGGCGGATTGCTGCGCGCGCTGCACAAGGAACCCCTGCGCGGCCTGGTCGTGCGCTCAGGCAAGCCTTCCGGTTTCATCGCGGGCGCGGACGTCCGTGAATTCACGCGCTTCCGGAGCGAGGCCGACGCGCTGGAGACGATCACCACCGGCCAGCGCGTGTTCGACCAGCTCGAGGCCCTGCCCTTCCCCACCGTCGCCGCCATCCAGGGCTTCGCGCTGGGCGGTGGGCTCGAGCTGGCGCTGGCCTGCCGTTACCGCGTCGCCGTTGACGACCCCAGGCTGTCTCTCGGCCTGCCCGAGGTGCAGCTGGGCATCCATCCGGGCTTTGGCGGCACGGTGCGCGCCGTGCGGCTGCTCGGCGTGCGTGCGGCCATGGAGCTCATGCTGAGCGGAAAGCCGGTGCGCGCCGATCGTGCGCGCGCCATCGGCCTCGTCGATCAGCTCGTGAGCGCGGCGGATCTCGAGCGCGCGGCCCGGCAGATCCTGGGCGATGGCCCGCCCCGGAGAGTCGCCCCGCTCCTGGATCGCCTCCTCAACCTGCCTGGCATCCGCTCGTTCCTGCGCTCCTCACTGGAGGCGCGGGTGGCGAGGCAGGCCCGTCGCGAACATTATCCAGCGCCTTACGCCATCATCGACCTGTGGGTCCGCTACGGTGCGCGCGGACGCGCCGCCTATGAGGCAGAAGCGCACTCGATCGCGCGGCTCTTCTCTTCGGAGACCGCGCGGAGCCTGGTGCGCATGTTCCTGCTGCAGGACCGCCTCAAGTCCCTCGGCGGCAAGCCCGCGACGCCCCTTAAGCGCGTACACGTGATCGGTGCAGGGGTCATGGGCGGCGATATCGCCGCCTGGTGTGCGCTGCGCGGCCTGGAAGTCACGCTCCAGGATCGCGAACAGCAGTTCGTCGATCCGGCGCTCAAGCGCGCCGCGGACCTTTTTGCAAAACGGTTGCGCGATCCGGCCGAGCGCTCGGCGGCTCAGGCGCGGTTGCGCTCCGACGTGGCGGGCGCCGGGGTCAGCGACGCCGACATCCTGATCGAAGCGATCTTCGAGAACCTCGAGGCCAAGCGTGCACTCTATGCGCAGGCCGAACCGCGCCTCGGCGCCGCCGCGGTCCTCGCCAGCAACACCTCGAGCATCACGCTGGAACGGCTGGCCGAGCAGCTCCAGGATCCCGGGCGGCTCGTCGGCCTGCATTTTTTCAACCCCGTGGCGCAGATGCCGCTGGTCGAAGTGATTCACTCGGCGCAGACCAAACCCGAGCCGCTCGCGGCGGCCATGGCCTTTGCCCGCCGCATCGACAAGCTCCCCCTGCCCTGCCGCAGCGGACCAGGATTCCTCGTCAATCGAGTGCTGTTCCCCTACCTGCACGAAGCGCTGTATGCCGCCGGTGAAGGCGTGCCGCTGAGTGTGATCGATCGCGCCGCGGTGGATTTCGGCATGCCGATGGGTCCGATTGAGCTGTCCGACGTGGTGGGGCTCGACGTCATCGTGCACGTCGGGGAAATCATCACCCGGGAACTGGGACGCGAGATGCCGCCCTACACGCAACGGCTCCGTGAACTGGTCGCGGCACGCAAGCTCGGACGCAAGAGCGGCGAGGGATTCTATCGCTGGCAGGAGGGCAAGCCCGTGCGCCCGCCCGCGGGCGCCGCGCCGCCGGAGGATCTTGCCGATCGCCTGATCCTCGCGCTCCTCAACGAGTGCGCGGCCTGCCTGCGCGAGCAGGTGGTGGCTGATGCTGACCTGCTCGATGCCGGCGTAGTGTTCGGCACCGGCTTCGCGCCCTTTCGTGGCGGCCCGCTGAACTACGCGCGCACGCGCGGCATCGGCGCGGTCGTGGCGCGGCTGACTGAACTCGAGCAACGCCATGGCAAGCGCTTCCACCCCGACGCGGGTTGGGGCAATTCGCTGTGATAACATCGCTCGATTGCCTGATTCCCATGGGGTTCGCATGAGTGAAGGTCGTCCCGTCGAAGTGGCGCAGTTGCGCAAGCTCTCGCCGCTGGGCGGAATGAAAAACGAGAATATTGCCGCTCTGGCGCGCAAGGTGCGTATCAGCGAGCTCGCCGCCAACCGCACCCTGTTCAAGGAAGGCGATTCCGAGCGACGCTGCTACTGGCTGGTCTCCGGCATGCTGGAGATGCGCGAGGGCGATCGGACCGTGGCGATGATCCGGGGCGGCAGCCCCGAGGCCAAGAATCAGCTGTCTCCGAAGCTCCCGCGGCGCGCCACGGCGCGGGCCGTCGACACCGTTGAATACCTCGTCGTCGATGCCGACCTGCTCGACATGATGATCACCTGGGACCAGACCGGCACTTATGAAGTGAGCGAACTGCAGGCCCAGTTCGGCACCGGCGGGAGCGATGACTGGATGACGACGCTCCTGCAGACCAAGGCCTTTCACCGTATTCCACCCGCGAACATTCAGGCGATTTTCATGCGCATGCAGCGGGTGGCCTGCCGCACCGGGGAAGTCATCATCAGGCAGGGCACCGAGGGAGACTTTTTTTACGCCATCGTGAGCGGCAAGTGCGTCGTCACGCGCGAGACGCCACTGAATCGCGAGGGCATCCGCCTCGCGGAACTCACGGTCGGCGAGACCTTTGGCGAGGAAGCCCTGATTTCTGAGGCCAAGCGCAATGCGACGGTGGCCATGCTCACCGACGGGGTGCTGATGCGGCTGAGCAAGGAGGATTTCCGTGAACTGATGAATGAGCCGCTGCAGCAATGGGTGAGCTACGAGGAGGCACGCGCCGTGATCGAACGCGGCGGCCGCTGGCTCGATGTGCGCCTGCCCTCGGAGTTCCAGAACCTCGCGATCGAGGGCGCGCTCAATATTCCGCTGTACTTCATCCGCCTGAAGCTGGCGACGCTCGATCGGAATGTCCCCTATGTCGTCTACTGCGACACGGGCCGGCGCAGTTCCGCCGGCGCATTTATCCTGCTGGAGCGCGGCTTCGATGCCTACGTGCTGAAGGGGGGACTTTCGAGCGCCGAACCGGAGTTGCGCCGGCCGGGCTGAGCGCTACTGTGGCCGGGGACGCGTCGTGTTAGGCTTGGAATGCTCGACTTTCCGCACCCTCATACGAGGAGTCCCGACATGAGCAACTCTATTCTGGACGACCATGAGCTGACGATTGACTGCCCCGAATGCCACCAAGAGCTCACGGAAAAGCTTGGTCGGCTCAGGGCGGATCCGGTGGTGGTCTGCCCCAGCTGCAGAGCCTCGCTTGCGATCGACACTTCGAACCTCAACCAGGCCCTTGCGTCCGTCGATCAAAGCCTGGCGGAGTTGCAGAAAAGCCTTGGCGGCACGCTGCATCTGACGGTGAGAATCTGAAGATCCGGGCGCTCGCCCGATCGGTGACGGATATGCGAAGCGCGGCCGAACGGGTCCGCGCTTACATCGTGTGCGTGGCTTTGTCGCCCGAGAGAGCGCCCGCCAGATAGTTCTCGATCTTGTGCCGTGTCTGGCCACGATCCTGTTCGCTGAACTGCACGCCGATGCCGGCGGTGCGCTTGCCCTGCGCGCCCTTGGGCGTCACCCAGATCACGCGGCCCGCCACGGGCAATTTCTCGTCCTCGCCCATCAGGTTCAGCAGCATGAACACTTCATCGCCGATCCGATAGTTGCTGTTGGTCGGAATGAACAGTCCGCCGTTGGCAACGAAGGGCATATAGGCGAGGTACAGGGCGCTCTTGTCCTTGATGGTCAGGGTCAGCAGACCAGGCTTGGCGGCGCCGCTACGCCCCAGATCGGAGCGTGGCAGGCCGTCATTGCGGCCGGCGCCATCAATGCTTCGGGCCTGGTTGTCCTTTACCATCGCACCTGCTCTTCCTGTACGTTCAGCCTCAGCCCTGACCAACCTGGAGTGTACGCGCTGCGCGCACCTGCCACAGGAACTGCTCGACGGCCAGGGCCTTGTTGATCGAAGTCGCCGCCAGCCGGCGCAGCTCGTGCAGTGTATCCGCCAGGCGGATCAGATTGCGCATATTCATAGAGGAATTGGCCGCTGGCAAGTGCGCGCCACTGTGCAATTCTGTCACATGGCCTCCAGGCCCCAGGCGCTCTTGCATGCAGCGTGTGATCCAGGTCTCAGCGCACTGCAGCCGCAGTTCGAAGGCATCGCGCGCCCATGCCGCAGCGGCAG
>DATFUG010000404.1:0-3423 GCA_035261025.1 Steroidobacteraceae bacterium
ACCATTGGTGATCGTGAAGGTCCCCGGTCCGGCGTTGCTTAAGGTGAAGTCATGCGACGGGGAAGCGGCCCCCGACAGTCCGACCGCAACCGATCCGAACCCATAACTGGCAGGCGTGAGTGTCACGGCCGCCGGCGTGGCAGTGCCCGCAAACTCCACGGCTCCGATATCGAAGCCTGACCCCTGCGGCCTGGCGTGACCGAAGAAGTCATCGGGCGGGGCCGCGCTCGCGCTGCCTGCATCGATCGCCGGCGAAGTGCCAGTGATCGCATAGTTGCCCAGCACGGCACCCGTCAGCGGATGTGTCACCGCCAGCGGGCCCCAGCTCATGTTCACCCAGTTGTTGCCCTCGTCCACCGTGGCTGTCGCCTGCAGGGTGAAGGGCGGATTGGGAACGGTCGCATCGGCAATGCCCGGAGGCACCTGCCAGCCAGCCGCCGCCAATTCCGGCGGTGTGCGCGAGCCGTTGCAGTACTGGCTGATGACGCCGGGGTCAGACGGCAGGTTATGCAGACTTACCGCGCCGTACCCGGCCGCCGTCGTGCTCGTCAGCAGCGAGTATGAGGGAGCCAGTGTGAACCCTGATCCGTGGTTGGTCGGACCCGTGTCACCACGTACGCCGATGTCCCAGTAGCTGGCCGCCGTGCAGGCGCCCGTTCCGCCGGTAATCACCACACCGCCACCGTTGGACGTGGTGGCGTCAGCTTGCGGCTGGCTCGGTGCCGGCGTCGTGCCGAATGAGTTGTACAGCGTCACGATGTTCTGCTGGTACGTCGCACTCAATGCGCCTACGCCGATGTAGTACGTGCGGTTCTGCCAGAACACGTTGTTCTCGAGCCGCGGGTACGACACCGCCTGGCAGTTTGGATGTCGCATTGGGCAGGACAGCGCCGGCGACAGCGCGGCCAGGGTTGAGATGAGGGTCGGGCTGTTGCGTATGGCCACCAGTCCGGCCGGCTGAGGTGCCGACGTAGTGGTTGTCGCTGTCGTTGTGGTCGGCGGTGGGCTGCTGGACAGCGGCGCGCCAAGCGTATTGAACAGCACACCGGCAGAGGCCGTTGTGTCATTGGACATGATCGTGTTGTTGATCAGGTTCACCATCAACGCGTCCTGCAACGACACACCCGCTCCATCCCAACCAGCCACATTGTTGACAATGATGTTGTTGGTCAGGTTGACCGAGTACCAGCGATTCGAGTTCGTCGGGAAGAAAGTCAACTCCGTCCCGTTGACGCCGTGAAGCCGAATCGCGCCGCCGCTGCCGCTCTCGGCGGAGTTGCCCATGAACAGGTTGGCGTTGATCACCAGATTGGGTCCGGTGCCATCGCTGGTTCCAGGTGCGCAATCCGCGTCGGGTTCGTTGCCGCACACCGGATCGGTGTCGGGAGCGCCGAGTACGGCCAGACCACCGCCGTTGCTCGGAACAGTGGGATTGGTGCTCTGGTTGAACAGGATCTGGTTGTGCTCGATGTCACCGTTGTAGCTGAAGCCCATGTGCGCGACGCCGCCGCCATCACCTGTGCTCAGGTTGCCGCAGACCCAGTTGTAGTTGAACTTGTAGTAGTCGTCACCGGTGCAGAAGGCCACGCCGCCGGCACCCGACGGTGTGGACGAGAACAATTCATCGCCCAGCGACGAGTTCAGCGTGACCGCGTTGTGGTGCACATTGACGCGCAGATTGAAGCAATACGGCTCCTGCGTGTTGGTGGGGCCTACACCCTCTCCGTCCTGGCACGAGCCGGGATCTGCGTTCGGAGTCGCGGCATTGCGCAGGTACTGTCCCGGGAATTCGCCCTGGCCGACGCTGATGCCGCCCGACAGGGTGCCGGAATTGTTTGTGACGCGGTTGTTCGAGATTTCCAGGTTATGCGCCCAGCCGTGCACGAACACGCCGCCGCCGCCCTGAGAACTGTTGGTGATCGTCAGGCCGTCGATGCGCGAGGGGTTGCACAGGAAGTTGCTCGGGAACGGATTGGTGCCACCGTTGTTGCAGCCGCGACCGCTATTGCTTCCAATACCGTTCGTCAGCAGCAGCGTACCGACCGGGAAGGTGTCCGCACCGTACGGATCCGTGTTGGCGGGGAATATCACGCCCTTTGCCAGCACCGTGATCCCTGCGCCTTCATAGGCACCCATCAGGCTCGGCTCCTGGAGCTGTTCGGCCAGGTTGCCATTGAGCGAGGCGTCCCAGCCCACAGTGGCCTCCAGAGGCAGGCGATCCACTGCGAAATTCATGGACGCGGGGCAGGTGTACACATTGTTCGGGTCGTACGGGTTCGCGCTCGTATGGTTGGCAATCGGCGTGCCGTCGATCGACAAACCAAACAGACAGTTCACCTGTCGGCGCCACGGATCCAGCTTGCCGGCCGGGTGCGCGTTCGCATTGATGATGCTGGCAGCCGCGCCGACGCCCTGCAGGCGGACCGGCTTCCACATCAGCAGCAGTTCCTGGTGGATCGCCGCAACCGCTGGCGCCGTGGAGGTCGCCTGGGTCGTGGGATCCACAATGATCAGGTCGCCTGGCTTGGCGGCATCTATGGCGCTCTGGATGCTGGCGGTGGCCGCCACGTGCGTCGGGGCCTTGCCGCCGATCGTCACCGTGATGGCGTCGATCGACTGCTTGCCATTGCTCGCCGTGACGACGAGCTCGCCGCACAGCGCATTGGAACCGCCGTATTGCGCCTGCTGCTGTACGCCGCACGCCGCCACCTGTGTGCCCGTAGTGGGCAGGGTGACGACGATCTGCGTGTCAGACCAGCTGGAAACGCTGGCGGTGACACCACCGATGGTGACGCTGCTGCCTGTGCCCTGTGTACCAAAGCCATAGTGGCGGAGAACCATCTTCGCGTTGTAGGGCGCAACTGTGTTCTGCGGACCGGAATAGGCGTTGTTCGGCACGGTCTGGTCGCCCAGGGCGGAGATCGTGATCGAGTGGCCGGCCGCACTCACCCAAGGACCCTTGCCGTCGCCATCCACTTCGCTGATGGCCGGCGTGGCATCGGGGTAGGCGCAGTCCGGATTGTTGTAGCCCGCGCCGGCGAAGGCCGAGGTCGGCACCACGGGCGTGTCCATGTACTGGGTCTGGCCAGGCATGAACGGGATCTCGTAGCAGAAGTCGCTGTATTGGGGGTTGTACAGCGGGTCGGGCGTAGCACCCGTGCCCCGGTCGTTCATGCACGTGACCATCATCGTGGGCGCGTAACCCGTCGGATTGGGCGGGTTCACTTCCCAGGTCGAGTAGGTCAGGCCGTTGTACGTGCCCCACTGATCGGAATACACGCGCGAGATCTCGGTGCCGCTCCAGTCCTTGATGGCGACCGGCATGTTCGGCGGCGAGAACTTCTCACCGAACTGCGGCGAGAACGGATCGAATTCCGAAGTGAAATCGTCCGTGATGACGCCCGTGAAATGGGCGGCCACGTG
>DATFUG010000405.1:0-12684 GCA_035261025.1 Steroidobacteraceae bacterium
TGGCGTGTAGGTAATCGATGCCGGTGTCGATGATGCCGATCGTCACCCCTTTGCCGGTCAGCCCATATTTCTGTGCCGCCCGCAGCGCGCCGATCCAGGGCACGCTCTCGATATTGCTGATCTTGTGAATTTCGACGCGCCCGACCGAGCGTACGCCCGGCAAGGCCTTCAGGTTTCCCAGCTGGTTGGCAGGAACGCGGATGCGAATCCCATTCGCACCGACCCGCAGCGCGGAAAGTTCCTGCGCGCCCAGGCCGATCAACTGCCCGCGGATCGCGGCCTGCTCAGCGCCGACCTTCGCCGCCTGCGCGCGCTGCGCCTCGCCGCTGGCCATCTGGCCCGTTGCTGCGATCGATTGCGCGTTGAGTTCCGAAACGGCGGGCGTCGAGAGCCGGACGAATACTTCCACGCGCCGCGAGCCTTCGGGAAGGGGTGCCCGGTGCAGACTCTGCGCGCCCATCGCTGCAGTGGAAAGCAAGCCCAGGCTGAGGCCCGCGGCCAGTGCAGTCGCGCGCAAACCAAATGCACAGTGAGCGAATTTCATGGTCTTGCCCCCTTGATGACTGGACCGGAGTTTGAATTAGTCTGGCAAACCTAACTCTGAGGCGCGACTTAATCAATCCATGGTTTGCCGCGGATACTTGACATAAGCGAGCGGCGATACCTGCGCTACAGCGTCGCCCTGCCTGTGCCCCGCGGATCGCACCATCTGCACTAGCGCACTCCGGCAACGCGTCGCAAATACGCCCGGTGCAGGCCGCGCCACCAGGGCTCACGCCCGCCCGTCCGCTGCCGCCACGCCAACAGCGCTTCGAGCGCCTCCTCGGGGCTGATCAGGCCAGCACCATCGCGACCGAGGTACAGCGGATAAGCGATCAGCGCGCCGGCGACCAGATCGTCGAGCTTCAGGTGGCGGTTGCGCCGCGCGTGCGGCAGGTACTCATGCGTCAGGCCCCACCCCGCGTAGAACGGCTGGCCATGGCAGCTCACGGGCTTGCCGCGGAGGAGCGCCTCAAAGCCGGCCAGCGATGTGAGCACGTGCATTTCGTCTACATCCGAGATAAGCGCTGACATCACCGCATCGGTCACGACTTCGTTGCACCAGCGAAGGGCTTCGTGCTCATCGCGTCCGGGCAGCCGCAAGCCCGCGACTACATCCGGGTGGGGCTTGTAGACGATATAGGCGTCGCGCTGCAGGTTGCGTACCGTGCGCAGGAGTTCCATGTTGGTCTTTTCGGCCGTGCAGCCGAAGACAATCGAAGCGTCAGATTCCACCTGGCCCGGCACGAGGATGACGCGACGGCCGTTCTGCGGCCGCTGCCAGCGCTTTGCGCCGAGGTTGTACTTGGTAAGCCCGCCCGCGACGACGCGCTCGCGCAAGTGCGCCGCCCTCTGTCGCTCCTCCCGTGTGAACTTGTGCGTCGCGAGAAATGATTCAAGTTCACTCGGCCGCGTGGCGTCATAGTAAATGCCCTGGCGATCCGCGACCCAGGAAAGCGGTAAGACGCGATCGGCGCTGAGACCCACCGAGCACAGGAACCCGTCATCCAGCCTGATGACGCTGCTCTCCGCCGCTGCGCCCGGAGGCAGCGGCGACAGGCCCCACAGGATCAGCGCGGCCTCCGCAGGAGTGGCCCGGCCTTTCGGCACAAAGACGACGCGGTGGCCGGGAAAGCACTGCCGAACGAGCGGATGCTTCCAGCGTGGGAAACCGCAGGCATAGAGAACCGCGGGCAAGTCGCTGTAGCGTTTCTCGATCTCCACAGCCTTACAGACTCCCGCCGATGCGGCCTGTCAGATTTCCGACGCTCTTGAGAGGACCCGCCCGGTTCGGCGCCTCAGAGCCCATGATGCGCCCCCATCGTCCGCTTCGCATCCTGGCACTGGGATTCGAACCTGCGGGCGCGCGGAGAAACGCCTGGACACAGGGAACGTGGGAGTTGCCGCTCTTGTGAAGGTACAATCCCGGCAGTTCTCGCCAGCCCTGGATGTACGATGACCCGACCCGCGGCGCATTCCTTGTGATCCGTAAAGGCATCATCCTCGCGGGCGGTTCGGGTACCCGATTGCACCCCGTCACGATCGGCACCAGCAAACAGCTGCTGCCGGTCTACGACAAGCCGATGATCTATTACCCCTTGTCTACGCTCCTGCTGGCCGGCATCCGCGACCTGCTGGTGATCAGCACGCCCACCGATCTGCCCTCATTCCAGCGGCTGCTCGGTGATGGCAGCCAGTGGGGCATTTCGATCTCCTATGCCGCGCAGCCCAAACCCGAGGGCCTGGCGCAGGCTTTCATCATTGGGCGTCAATTCATGGGCAACGGGCCCGGTGCGCTGGTGCTTGGCGATAACATTTACTACGGACATGGCTTGCCGGAGCAATTGCGCGCGGCCACGGCGCGATCCAGCGGTGCCACGGTGTTTGCCTACCGCGTGCGCGACCCGGAGCGCTATGGCGTCGTGGAGTTTGATGGATCCGGTCGCGCGGTGAGCATCGAGGAAAAACCCGCCCACCCCAAGTCGAATTATGCTGTTACCGGGCTGTATTTCTACGATAGCGAGGTGCTTGAAATCGCCGCGAGCCTGAAACCGTCCGTGCGTGGCGAGCTCGAGATAAGCGACATCAACCGCGCCTACCTGGAGCGAGGCGCCCTGCACGTGGAGCTGCTCGGTCGCGGTATAGCCTGGCTCGATACCGGCACTTACGAATCACTGCTGCAGGCAGCGAACTTCATCGAAATCATTGAGGCACGTCAGGGCCTCAAAGTTTCCTGCCCCGAGGAAATCGCGTACCGCGCCGGCTACATATCGGCCGCTCAGCTCGAGGCGCTGGCCCGGCCGCTGGCGAAGTCAGGGTACGGGGATTATTTGTTGGAGTTGCTGCGGGAAGGGCGCTAGACGATGGAAGTCGTGCCGACTCGCCTGCCTGAAGTCCTTCTCATCAAACCGCAGGTGTTTGGCGACGAGCGCGGCTACTTTCTGGAGACCTGGCAGGAGGCCAAGTTTGCCAAAGCCGGGATTCCCGCGCACTTCGTGCAGGACAATCACAGCCACTCCGTGCGCCACACGCTGCGGGGCCTGCACTTCCAGATCCAGCAGCCGCAGGGAAAGCTGGTGCGCGTGACCGCGGGTAGCGTATTTGATGTCGCCGTGGACCTGCGCCGCAGTTCACCGCGTTTCGGCCAGTGGGCAGGCGTCGAACTGTCCGCCGATAACCGCCACATGCTGTGGGTGCCACCGGGCTTTGGCCACGGGTATCTGACGCTCAGCGAGCACGCCGACTTTCTTTACAAGTGCACCGACTATTACGCGCCCGCGCATGAGCGCGCCGTGCATTGGCAGGATCCTGACCTGGCCATCGCCTGGCCGCTGCCGCCGGGCGTCGCGCCGCTGCTCGCCGCCAAGGATGCCGAAGCGCCCCGGTTTCGGGCAGCGCAGGTCTTTGAATGAGAGTGCTGATCACCGGGGGTGGCGGACAGGTGGGGCGCGAGCTGGTGCGCACGGCACCGCCGGATGCCGAGGTCTGTGCCCTGAACCGCGGTGAGCTGGACATCAGCGACGAGACCGCAGTGCGCGCGAGGGTTAAGGAATTCGCACCCGCGCTGATCATCAACGCCGCGGCCTACACGGCCGTCGACCGAGCCGAGACGGAACGCGACCTGGCGTGGCAAGTCAATGCCATCGCGCCGCGCCTGCTCGCCGAGGCGGCTGCAGGTCGGGGCAACTGCCGGTTGATTCACATCTCCAGCGACTATGTCTTCAGCGGTGTGAAATCGCAGCCTTTCACCACGGACGATGAACCGAGTCCGATCAATGAATATGGGCGCAGCAAGCTCGGCGGCGAGCGCGCAGTAATGCACTCGCTGGGCGCCGGAGCGCTGATCGTGCGCAGCTCATGGGTCTATAGCGCCCACGACCGCAACTTTCTGCACACCATGCTGCGTTTGATGCGCGAGGGCCGGTCCGTCCGAGTGGTGGCCGACCAGATCGGTACCCCGACGTCCGCCGCCTCCCTGGCGACAGCGCTGTGGGCATTCGCCGTTCGGCCAGGACTGTCGGGCCTGTACCATTGGACTGACGCCGGAGTCGCCAGCTGGTATGACTTTGCCGTCTCCATTGCCGATCAAGCCCTGCTGGCCGGCCTGATACCGGTTCGCATTGAGGTAACACCCATTGCCACGGCGGATTACCCCACGGCCGCGCGCCGACCTGCCTGCAGCCTGCTCGACAAACGCCCGACCGTCGCCGCGTTAGGTGCGGGCCCGGAACACTGGGCGCGATCACTCAAGGCCACCCTGCTCTCGATACCGCCGATGCCGGGTCCATGAGCAGGCTGCTGGTCACCGGCGGCGCGGGATTCATCGGTGCAAACTTCGTGCACCACTGGCTGCACCACCACCCAGGCGATCGGGTCGTGGTCTTGGACGCGCTCACCTACGCTGGAAATCTCGCGAATTTCGCGCCGATTCGGGAACGCGCTGAATTCCGCTTCGTGCATGCCGACATTCGCGATACGGATGCGTTGCAGGCTCTATTGCGCGAGGAGCGGCTCGATACGATCGTCCATTTTGCGGCCGAGTCGCACGTCGATCGGTCGATCAGCGGGCCGGACGCGTTCATCCAGACCAACGTCATGGGTACGCACTCCTTGCTCAAGGCGGCCCGCACGGCCTGGCTCGAGGAGCGGAGCGTGCCACAGCACCGCTTCCATCACGTCTCGACCGATGAAGTCTACGGGTCGCTCGGCCCCAACGACCCGCCGTTTACAGAACGCACGCCATACGCCCCCAATTCACCCTATTCGGCCAGCAAGGCCGCCTCCGATCACCTGGTGCGCGCGTATCACCATACCTATGGCCTGCAAGTCACCACCAGCAACTGCTCCAACAACTATGGTCCCTATCACTTCCCCGAGAAGCTGATTCCGCTGACCATCGTCAACATCCTGGACGGCAAGGCCCTGCCGGTGTACGGCGATGGGCGCAATGTGCGCGACTGGCTTCACGTCGCCGATCATTGTCGGGGGATTGAGCTGGTATTGCAGAAGGGCGAAGCCGGCGAGGTGTACAACATCGGCGGCCGGGCGGAACGCGAGAACATCGCCTTGGTGCAGGATCTTTGCCGGATTGCGGATGAAGCGTTGGCCGCAGACCCTGCGCTGCGCCGGCGCTTTCCGCGCTCGCCCGCGGCGCAGGGCCGCGCCAGCGAGGCAATGATCCGCTTCGTCACCGACAGGCCTGGGCACGACCGTCGTTACGCCATAGATTGCAGTAAATCAGAGCGGAATCTCGGCTTTGCGCCGAGCAGGAGCCTGCGTGTCGGCCTGGCCGAGACGGTTCAGTGGTACGTCGAAAACGAATCGTGGTGGAGGTCGATACTGGATGGCGCCCACCATGCGTCGCCCGTGAAATGAGACGCTTCAAGAGGCCAAGTCAATGACCCCTGGGCAGACCGCCAAGCCAGTCTGGAAGGATCCCCTGACCATACTGATCACGGGTGCGACCGGCGGCATCGGCGCTGCGCTGGCGCGCCGCTACGCCCGTCCCGGTCGAACCCTGATTTTGCACGGCCGCGACTCGGGACGCCTGGGAGTCCTCGCCCGTGAGTGCGAAGCCAGCGGCGCGCACGTCGTTTCTGTCATTTTCGACTTGCGCAATGCCGCGGAAGCGACGCGCACGCTGCGCACGGCCACCAGCGGCCGTGCCATCGACCTTGCCATTGTCAGCGCCGGCGTAACTCATGCGATCGGTGACGGCGAAGAAGTCGAGAGTTGGGAGGTCGCACGCGAAGTGCTCGCCGTCAATCTTGATGGCGCGATCGTGACCATCGCCGCCGTGCTCGCCGACATGCGACGCCGCGCGGCGGGACAGATTGCGATCATGAGCTCACTGTCGGCCTACTACGGCCTACCGATTACGCCGACGTACTGCGCCAGTAAGGCGGCACTCAAGGCCTATGGCGAAGCATTGCGCGGCTGGCTGGCTCCCCAAGGCATCGGCGTGAGTGTCGTGCTCGCGGGCTTCGTGCACACCGGGATGATGGCGCGCTTTCCAGGCGCAACGCCCGGGGCGCTGACTGCTGGCCAGGCAGCCCTGCGGATCGAGCGAGGACTGGCCGCGAACTCAGCCCGCATCGCATTTCCACCCGCCCTTGCCTGGGGCGCGTGGTGGCTCGCCGTACTGCCCGCGGCGCTTTCGCAGCGTCTCGTGCGTGCCTTTGGGTACGGCGCGTGAAATCCCTGGAACGGGTCAACGACGGCGTGCTCAGCGGCATCGAAAGGCCAGCACTGGCGTGGCTGGCGCGGCATCTTCCCGTGTGGGTTCTGCCTGATCATCTCACGGCCCTGGGTCTAGTTGGAGCCTTGCTCACAGCGGCCGGCTTCGTGCTCTCGCGCGTTTCGCTCTCCTGGCTCTGGCTCGCCAGCTTTGGACTGATCGTCAACTGGGCCGGCGATTCCCTCGACGGAACCCTGGCGCGGTTCCGCCACATCGAGCGGCCGCGCTATGGCTTCCTCGTGGATCATGCGACGGATCTCTTTTGTCAGGTGATCACGTTCCTGTCCCTGGGCTTGTCGCCGCTCACCCACTTTGCGATCGCCTGCCTGGGGCTGATTGTGTTCCTGATGGCATTTGTATTCTCACTGATCCACGCGCACGCGCACGGCACCATGCGCATCACCTATTTCTACTTTGGTCCCACTGAGATTCGAGCGCTGCTGCTGGGCGGCAATCTTCTGGTGCTCGCCCTAGGGGTTGTCGACCTGCGGACTTGGCTCGCACCGGCGGCGCAATGGGGCGCAATCTCCATCCATGACCTGGTCATCGCCTTATTGTCTCTGGCAGGCGCCGTGCTGATCGCGGGTCTCGCGATCCGCGACGTACGGACGCTCGCTACGCTGGACCCCCCGCCGCCGCCCTGATGCGGATTACTTCACGCGGTACCCGTACGCTTGTTAAGATGCGACGCACGTCAACCGGAACCTTTTTCAAGGAAATCATGCACTCAGCGACAAAATCGGCCGGCCTGGCGCTGACCGGGATGCTACTGGCGGGGTGCGCGAGTTTCTTTTCGGCGATGGGTCCTAACAGCCGCGAAATCCGGGCTGCCCCGAACGCGCGGGTGCTGCCCAAGATCCAAGTGGTCGACGTGACCGACGAGGTCACCCGGCGACTGCTCGCACGGCGCTCACAACGCCTGTTTTCAGAGACTTTGGGGAACCACCCCAACCAGCTGCAGACCATCGGCGCGGGGGATATTCTGACGGTGACGATCTGGGAGGCCAGTCCCGCCACCCTGTTCGGCAGCATAGAACTGGACTCGCAAGGCATCCCCTCGCCTGCGCATTCGACAACCCTGCCTGAGCAGCCCGTGGACGGCGACGGGTGCATCACGGTGCCCTACGCAGGCCGGGTTCCGGCCGCCGGCAAGACGTTACCCGAAATTTCCGCCGAGATCACGCGGCGACTCACCGGTAAGGCCAATCAGCCCGAAGTCCTCGTGCTCCAGACGCGCAATCTCTCGTCCGCCGTCACCGTGGTTGGGGAAGTTACGACCAGCACCCGCGTGCCCCTGACCGCTGCCCATGAGCGCTTGCTCGACGCCCTCGCGATCGCGGCGGGCGTGCGCCAACCGGTCAACAAGACGACGATCCAGATCACCCGCGGCGAGAACGTATTTTCGCTCCCCCTCGAAACCATCATCGAGGATCCGAAACAAAATATCTCCTTGCAGCCCGGCGATGTGGTGACCGCGCTGTTTCAGCCGCTCAGCTTCACGGCGCTGGGAGCGACGGGCAAGAACGACGAGATCCCCTTCGAGACGCAGGGTATATCGCTTGCACAGGCCCTGGCACGCTCGGGAGGTCTGATTGATCAACGCTCCAATGCGCGCGGCGTGTTCATCTTTCGCCTGGAACCGAAGGACGCACTGGAGTCACCGCCAGATTCCGTGCCGGCCACAATTGGAGGTCTGGTGCCGGTCGTCTACCGCGTCGATCTCGGTGACCCGCGCGGACTGTTTCTGATTCAGAGTTTCCCGATTCAGGACCGGGACGTGCTGTATGTGTCCAACGCCCCGGTCGCCGAGATGCAGAAGTTCCTGAACCTCCTGGTCGCCGTGTCTTACCCGTTGTTGACGGGCAAGCAGCTGGGTTTGTAGGCCATGCGCCTTATTTCCTGGCTCAAGCGCAATGTCGTCCTTGTGGCGACCGTGATCGTACCGACATTGGGAGCAATCATTTACTTCGGCCTCATCGCCTCGGACGTCTATATCTCGGAATCCCGGTTCCTCGTCCGAAGTCCTCAGCAAAAGATGGAAGGCGCTGGGCTATTCGGCAATCTGTTGCAGGGCACAGGGCTCTCGCGTGCGCAGGATGATACCTATTCCGTACACGACTTCATGCTGTCCCGTGACGCGCTGCGCGCGCTCGATGCCAGCATCGGCATTCGCAACGCATTTTCAGCTGGTGGAGTCGACCCATTCAATCGCTTTCCGGGTCTGTTCCGAGACCGCAGCTTCGAGGAACTGTACCGCTACTACGGCAACCACATCGAAGTGGAATATGATTCAACATCATCGATATCGACGCTGACAGTGCGCGCCTTCAGTGCTGCGGACGCGCAGAGAATCAATGACGCGCTGCTACACTTGAGCGAGGGTCTGGTCAACGGCCTGAACGAACGCAGCCGTCAGGATCTGGTCCGTTTTGCTGAAGCCGATGTCAAAGTCGCGACAGACAAGGCCGCTGCCGCTGCCGTTGCGTTGTTTGCGTATCGAAGCAAAAATGCGGTGTTCGAACCCGACAAGCAGGCCGAAATCCAGCTCGAGAGCGTCGCCAAGATTCAGCAGGACCTGGTGGCGACCGAGGCCCAGCTTGCGCAGCTCCGCAAGCTCTCTCCGACCAATCCACAGATTGCGGGCCTTGAAAGCCGCGCCGAAACGTTGCGCGGTGCTATCGAAACCGAGGCCGGAAAGGTCACGAGCGCCAACGGCTCATTCAGCGCCAGAGCCCAGACTTTTGAGCGCCTCACGGTGGATTCGATGTTCGCGGACAAACAACTTGGGGCCACACTTGCGGACCTCGAGGCCGCGCGCAGCGAAGCATTGCGCAAGCAGCTGTACCTGGAGCGGCTGGTACAGCCCAGTCTGCCAGATAAAGCAATGGAACCGCGGCGGATCCGCTCCGTTTTCACGGTGTTCCTGATGGGACTTATCGTCTGGGGAGTCGCCAGCCTCGTAATCGCCGCGATTCGCGAGCATTCCGACTGAATTATTGGCCTCGCATGGACATCGCTGACGAACCGCCGCTGTTGCAATGCCTGAGAATCCAGGGTCGTGTTATGCACGCGCTGTTGCTGCGCGAAATCATCACGCGATTCGGGCGAGAGAATCTTGGCGTGATTTGGCTGGTTGGGGAGCCGATGTTATTTACGTCGGGAATCGTGACCCTATGGAGCATGGTGACACTGCATCACGGCTCTGCGATTCCCATAGTTGCGTTTGCCGTTACCGGATACTCCTCGGTGCTCTTGTGGCGGAATTGCGCGACCCACGCGGCTGGGGCGATCGCACAAAATAAATCGCTCTTGTTCCATCGGAACGTGCGCATTGTCGATGTGCTCTTGACCCGTATCGTCGTTGAAATTGGCGGGGCGACGGGCTCCTTCATAGTATTGTCTCTGTTGTTCATTTACATCGGTTGGATGCCGATGCCGGACAACCTACTCAAAGTTTTATTCGGCTGGACTATGCTGGCCTGGTTTGGCACAAGTCTTGCGCTGCTGATCGGTGCGGCGACGGCGTTCTCTGAACTCGTGCCACGCTTGTGGAATCCGGTTTCCTATTTAATGTTTCCCATATCCGGCGCGGCCTTTATGGTTGACTGGCTGCCAGAGCGCCTGCAGAACATCGTACTGCTCCTGCCGATGGTGCACGGCGTAGAGATTCTACGCGAAGGATATTTTCACAACGCCGTCGCTGCGCATTACAACCTTGGATACATGGCCAGTTGTTGCCTCATTCTGTCCCTAAGCGGTCTCTACGTTGTGCATCAGGCCAGTCGCCACGTGGACTTTTAGTGCTCTCCGTAGAGCAAGTCTCCAAAATGTACGCGACCCGACACGGATTGCGTCAGGTTTTAAAGGACATCACGTTTCGACTCGAACGCGGCGAGAATCTCGGTATTCTCGGCCGCAATGGTGCCGGGAAATCCACGTTGATCCGGTTGATCAGCGGGGCTGAGCCCCCTACTTCCGGGCGGATCCGCCGCGGCATGAGTGTCTCCTGGCCGCTTGCCTTCAGTGGTGCGTTCCAACCTCACCTTACTGGTCTCGACAATCTGAAGTTTGTATGCCGCGTATATGGCGTTGACTACAAACCATTGGTGCCGTTCGTCGAGGATTTCACGGAACTCGGGATATATTTTCGCGAACCAGTAATGCATTACTCGCACGGCATGGCGACACGCCTCGCGTTTGCTCTGTCGATGGCGATTGAATTTGACTGTTTTCTGATAGACGAGGCGATGGTGGTCGGAGATGTGCGTTTTCATGAGCGCTGTCACTTTGAACTATTTCACAAACGCAGGGATCGCGCATTTATTTTGGTCACGCATGACGCCAATGTCATAAAGTTGTACTGCAAGAATGCGTGCGTATTGCACGACGGACATCTCCTGCCCTTTTCGAGTGTAGACGCCGCCTATGACTACTATGGCCGCTTGATGGCCGAGCGGCCCGAGGCCGTAGAGCAGTAGCGGTACGTGAATTCTCTATGACACCAGATCCGAAGTTGCCCCTACGAGTACTGGTCGAGCTACGTCCGGCACTCGGCGGACATGCCGGCATCCCGCAGGCAACCCGCTTGCTTTTCCGAAGTCTCTCGCTCCTCGAGGATGTCCGTGTCGACGGCTTGCTGCAAAGTGCCGAGCGCTCCCTGACCCCCGGGCTATCGCCGCGCCGCTTCGGTTCTCTCCGGCCCTTATCCGCTGATCAACAGTTGAACCGGCTCAGCCGAACTGTGATATCCATCGAGACGGGCCGCTGGGACTCGTATGTGTACGCCGCCCTACATACCATCGCCATGGTGCTTAAGCATCTCCTCGGCGGCAAGCAGCAACTGACGAGTTTCGACGCACAGCATTTTCGGGATTTCCTCTGGCGCCGGTTCTTCGCACAGACCCTGCCCCCGGATGACTTCGACATTGTCACGAGTGCAGCGTTTAGGATCGCCCGCGTTCCCTGGACGGCAATGCACCTCTGCGCGCTGGTAACGCGCAAGCTTGGCTACGCGCTTTACCCTCGGCTGAATACCTCCGATTTCGACGTTATGATTTGCGAGACGCCGTATCCCGCTACCGTCACCCGGAATACCCGGTTGGTCATTCATTATCACGATGCGATTCCGCTCATGATGCCGCACACGATATCTGACCGCAGCCTCCACCAGGCGTTTCACTACCGCGCGTTACGTAACAACGTGGAACATGGCGCGTGGTTCGCTTGCGTATCGGACGCGACGCGCAGAGATCTGGTGTCGATCTTTCCGCAGGCGGAGGCACGATCCATTACAATCCACAACGTCGTATCGCACCTCTATCACGACGGCCCGTCGGAATCGAATCGCGTTCCAGAGATTATTCGTACACGGCTGAATATGCGCATTAAGCCGCCTCTGGACCCGGCATTCAGGCGTGCTCTCCTCGCGGATAGCGCAAATCTGGCAAGCCTGGATTACTTGCTAATAGTGTCTACGATTGAGCCCCGCAAGAATCATCTGACCCTGCTGTCCGCCTGGGAGAACCTGCGGGCCGAGCGATTTCCGACCCTCAAGCTCATCATCGTCGGCACTTTGGGTTGGCGTCAGAAGCGCATCGTGCGGAAGTTCAGACCCTGGCTCGAGCGCGGAGACGCCTTCCTCCTGGAAGATGTATTGGCTCCAGAATTGCGTGTGCTGTATGCACAGGCAAGGGCGACCGTCTGCCCAAGTTTTGGTGAGGGTTTTGATTTTTCAGGTGTCGAGGCAATGAAGTCGGGCAGCCCCGTCGTCGCTTCCGACATTCCCGTTCATCGCGAAATTTTTGCCGACGCGGCGGAATATTTTAATCCTTATTCGGTCGACGCGCTGTCGCGGGCGATCCACACAGTCATCAATCCGGAGGGGAGCGGACGTCGGGATGAACTCATCGCAAGGGGTGCAATTGTCTCGACACGTTATTCTCTTGAGAATATCTTGCCCCAGTGGCGGGCCTTTCTGCAGTTGCCGAAACCGGCCGCCCCTTGAGCACCGAGCCTCTCGATTTAAGTACCGACCTGGCATGGGAAGAATGGGGTCGCCGTGATCCCTATTTCGCAGTCATTACTGACCCCCGCTATCGCGGATCCGGCATTACTGACGAGCTAAAGCGGGAGTTTTTCGAGTCGGGCCGAATATACGTTGAGAACTTGTTTGCGACGATCAGGAAGCACATTCACCCCGATTTCAGACCGAGAAGCGTCCTGGACTTTGGCTGCGGTGTCGGCCGATTGCTCGCCCCATTTGCCGCAATCGCCGAAGATGTAGTGGGAGTGGATGTATCGCCCTCAATGGTGTCAGAGGCCAGACGCAATTGTGATGAACGACAGCTGCAGAATGTCAGGCTGCTCATCTCCGACGACGAACTTTCGGTGTTGACGGGCACCTATGA
>DATFUG010000406.1:0-14463 GCA_035261025.1 Steroidobacteraceae bacterium
GGCACAGACGGGCACGCCGCCCGTGTCATCGTGCACCGCACCCAGCATGGCTCGGTCACCGACAAGCACCTCACGCGCGAGTTCTTCGACTCCGCCGAATACCGCCGCATCGCCGAGCTGGGCAGTACGCTGGCCGGATTCATCGGGGAGGGAGCGGTGGTGGCGCGCGGCGAGGAGCGCCTCGAAGTCGGTTCCTTCAAGGAAGCGATGCGCTGGCTGTTCGAGCAGGCGCGCAAGGGACAGGCGATCCAGCGCTACAAGGGCCTGGGCGAGATGAATCCCGAGCAGCTCTGGGATACGACGATCAATCCCGAGACGCGCCGGCTCACGCAGGTGCGCATCGACGACGCGGTCGCGGCCGACGAGATCTTCACCACGCTGATGGGAGATCAGGTCGAGCCGCGCCGCGAATTCATCGAGAAGAACGCGCTGTCGGTGGCCAACCTCGACGTCTGAGGGGTCGCCACCAGCCCGTTCGCAGCCGGTTATTTATCGAGCCACTCGGCTACGCCGCCGTGATGCGAGCACGCGCCCCGGTGCTGCCTGGAATAGGACGTCGAGCCGTCCTTGCACTTGGCCCGCGGTGTGCCGGCCGCCCCAGCACTGCTGCCAGCCGTAGAAGCACTGGATGAGGACTTGCTGTGCGACGGAGCTGCTGTAGTCGGGGCCGGTGCTGCGGTGCTGGCCGTCTCGGAGCTGGCCGCGGCGGTGGCAGCGCCCTTCTGCACGCCACCATGGTGGCTGCAGGCCCCTTTCCCGCCCTTGGAGCTGGTGCCGTCCTTGCACGTCACGGTGGTCGCGGCGTCGGCCGCGTAGGTTTGGGCCGTGGCGCCGAATGCGACCAGGGCCGAGCAGACGATCAACGAGCGTAGAAAATGGGCTTGCATCGCGTTCCCCTGTATTGGTTGGCCAGACAGAAATTGAAGCATGACACGGGATCACTGAACGAGTGATGAATCCGATGATTAAAACGAATTCACCGGTGCAAGACAGTCGGCAGCCCCAGCGCAGCGCCTCTACCGGGCGGGGAGGACACCACCGGGCGTCATCTTGTCGACCGCTTGCGGCAGCATCTGCGCCAACTTCTGTGCGACGTCCTGCGGATTGAGGCCCAGCCTGGCCGCCAGTTGCGCCACGGCGTTCGAGCCGAGGACCTGCTGGATCTGCTCCGCGCTGACCGGGGCGTTGGCGCCCGTACCGATCCACGATTGCATGACGCCACCCAGGCCCTGCTTCTGAAACTGTGCCGCCAGGCCGGACAGACCGCCGTGCTGCTCGATGACGCCACTGATCAGATGGGTCGCTTCAGCGCCCACGATTCCGCCCAGTATCCCATCCAGTAATCCCATGTGCGCCTCAGCTAAAAAGTCGCCCGAACATTCGAGCAGGAAATGGGCGCCTTTAATAGCAACACGACCGATGAATTGCAATGTCGGTGCGTGGATCGATCAGGCACCCAGCGTCGGCGAATCTCGCGCCAGGCAATCCAGCGCCTCGCTTTGCCAGCGGCAGTCCATCTGTGCTACATTTGTGACTAAGCTTTGAGGAGGACTGCCGCGATGGCCGCGACGACCACCATTCGCCTGCCCCCGAAACTTCGGGCCCGGCTGGGCGCGCTTGCCAGGCAGACGGGGCGATCGGCGCACAGCCTGATTGTCGAAGCTGTGGAGCGGCACGCCGCCTACGAAGAGCAACTGCGGAGCCTGGTCAAGGAAGCGCTCGCGGCGGACGCTGAGATCGAGAAGCCGGGAGAGGTCTACCGCGCCGAGGATGTACACGCCTGGATGGCCAGGCTGGCCACTGGCGATTCCGCCGCACGGCCCAAGCCGTGGCGCAGGTAGTCTATTCCGCGCGGTTGCTTGATCATCTCGAGCGCGCTTTCGAACGCCTGCGCAAGGAGAATCCGGCCGCCGCATTGAGTGCGGTGAGCGCAATCCAATCCGCCGTCGATAACCTGGCGGCGCATCCGCTGACCGGCCGGCGCCTTGAAGGGGAGTTGCGCGAGTTGATCATCTCCTACGGGCAGACGGGCTACGTGGCGTTGTATCGCTTCGTGGTGTCACGCGACGAGGTACGCATGCTTGCGCTGCGTCATCAGCGCGAAGTGGGATTCCTGCCCTAGCCTGCTACCGTCCCGCAGGGGTCGGTGCAGCCCTTGACGCATCGTTCGGTAGCGCCAGGGAGGCCTGGCCAAAGGCATAGCGCCAGCCCTCTGGAGTGCGCACGTAAGTGTCGCTGAACCAGAGATGCCGGTCGAAAGCGGTGCCGTGCCGGGTTCCGCTGAGCCACAGCTGCGCGGTGACCACCGCCGTATCGCCCCACACCCGCACCGTCTGCGTCCCGGGCACCTCTTCCTGGTGGTCATAGATCGCATCGGCGTCGCGCGCGGATTTCAGCAGGTCTTCACCCGTTGAGACGCCGCCACTGCCGACCACCAGAACCATGTGCGGGTGCAGGATGCGGGCCATCGCCGCGGCGTCGTTGCGTTTTACGGCGGCCTGGTAAGCGCTGTCCAGTTCGGCGACAGCCTGGCGATCGTGCTCCGGTTCAGGCGTTTCGGCGCTCGCAAGACCTGCGAAGATCGCCAGCACTGCAAAGCTCCAGCCACTCATTCGCATGACAAACCTCCGAGTCTGCAGGGATCAGAAACCCAGCTCGCTCAGCGAAGGGTGATCATCGGGCCGGCGCCCCAGCGGCCAGTGATAGCGCCGCGCGGATTCCTGGATCGGGGCATCGTTGATGCTCGCGTAGCGGATCCGCATCAGGCCGTGCGCGTCGAACTCCCAGTTCTCGTTGCCGTAGCTGCGAAACCAGTGGCCGCTGTCATCGTGCCATTCATAGGCGAAGCGCACGGCGATCCGGTTCTCGCGGCAGCCCCAGATTTCCTTGATCAGGCGGTAGTCGAGTTCCCGGTCCCACTTGCGCCTGAGGAACGCTTCGATCGCCTCGCGCCCCTGCAGGAACTCGGAGCGATTGCGCCAGCGGCTGTCGACGGCGTAGGCGAGTGCGACGCGGGCCGGATCGCGTGTGTTCCAGGCATCCTCGGCCATCCGCACCTTCTGCGTCGCGGTTTCAATGGAAAAGGGCGGGAGCGGCGGCCGGTCCATGCCGCCCAAGTGTACCGGCCGGGGCTTTACTCAACCAGCCGGCGAATGCGCTGGGTGCGGCTCGCGTCGGTCGGCTCGTTCGCCCGCTGCAGCAGCTGGCGCGCTTCGCTCGCCGGCAAGGGCCGACTGAGCAGGAACCCCTGGGCCTGTGCGCAATGGTGCTCCTGCAGGAAGCGCAGCTGCGCGAAGGACTCGACGCCTTCGGCGACCACGCCGACGCTGAGCGATTTGGCCATCGCGATGATCGCGGCCGCGATGGCGCTGTCGTCCGAGTTATCGCCCAGATCGCGGACGAAGGAACGGTCGATCTTCAGCCGATCGATGGCCAGGGACTGGAGCCGCTGGAAGTTCGAATAGCCGGTGCCGAAATCATCGATTGCGACCGTTACCCCGATCGCGTGCAGGCCGGCGAGCAGCTGCTCCGCCCGGCCCTCGTCGTTCAGCACCATCGATTCCGTGATCTCCAGGTCGAGCATCTTCGGATCGAGGCCGGTCTCCTCCAGGATGCTCTTTACGAGCGCGACGAAACCGGGCATGGCGAACTGCTGGGCCGCAATGTTGACGGCGATGCGCTTCACCGCCAAGCCCTCATCGTGCCATTTCCGGGCCTGGGTGCAGGCCGTGCGCAGCACCCACTCGCCAATCGGAATGATCAGGCCGGTCGCTTCGGCGACCGGAATGAAATCCTTGGGTGGCACCACGCCGAGCTCGTCGTTGTTCCAACGGAGCAGTGCTTCCATCCCGGAAACAGTGCCGGTCATGATGTCGATCTGCGGCTGGTAATGGAGCGAGAGCTCGCCGCGCTCCAGCGCGCCCCGCAGCTTGCTCTCGATGGTGTAGCGCTGCAGCATGCCCTCGTTCATCGAGGCATCGAAGAACGCATGGGACCCCGCCCAGCGGCGCTTGGCGAAGTACATCGCCAGGTCGCTGTGGCGCAGGAGCGATTCGGCATCGTGCCCGTCGGTCGGTGAGATCGCAATGCCGACACTCGGGGTAATCACCACCGTGTGCTTCGAGAGCTCCATCGGTTTCTGCAGGGTCGCGATCAGGCGATCGGCCACCGCGGCCGCATCGGCCGAACTCGAGATGTCCGGCAGCACCGCCAGGAATTCATCGCCGCCCAGCCGGCCAAGATCGCCCGGGCGGTCCCCGCTCCCGCCGTCGCCCCCGCGGCGCAGCGCGCCGCGCAACCGCTCGGCCGCGGTCTTCAGGACTTCATCGCCGATCCCGTGGCCGAGCGTGTCGTTGATGCGCTTGAAGTTGTCGAGATCGATGTACATCACGGCCAGCATTGCACCGCTCTGCTGGGACGCCGCCAGTGCCGAGCGCAGGCGGCTGTGCACCTGTTCCCGGTTGGGCAGGCCCGTCAGCGAATCGAAATAAGCGAGGCGCGTGATGTTCCGTTCCGCGCGCCACTTGCTCGCCAGCGCGATGGCCATCTGCCGCACTTCGTGCGGGTGAAAGGGTTTTTGCAGGTAGGACAGCTTGTCCTCGGGCGGCACGCGCCCGCCGATATCAGCGGGGTCGACGTCCGAGTAGGCCGTGCACACGGCGATCTCGATCGCCGGATCGAGCTCGCGCATCTGGGCCGCGGCCCACACGCCGTCCGGACCCGGCGGCATCCGCATGTCGAGAAACACTACGGCAAACGGCCGCTTGGCGGCGAGCGCGGTGCGTACCGCGGCGACCGCGGCTTCGGCACCGTCACAGAATTCCGGTTCGAAGCTCACGGCGTGGCTGGACTGCCGGACGGGCCGCCTGGATTCCCCGCGGCCGAAGAGTTTGTCCCCGAGGCTCTGGCGTGCGCTGGCCTGCGCGCCGTCGGTGGGCCCGGAGAAGATCTGGCGATAGGCGTCGCGGACTTCCGGCTCGTCGTCGACGACGAGGATGCGAATCGGTCCACGGTGGGCTTCTGACACGAGTGGACCTCAGGCGGCTGCCGTGTTGAGGGCGGAGGAGGAGGCGGGCAGCGGAATCACCAGGTGCAGGGTGGCACCTCCCCCTAAGCCGGCGCTGCTCGCCCAGATGCGGCCGCCCAGCGCGGTGACCGTCGTCGCGCACCAATGCAGTCCAATCCCCAGGTTGCCTGACCCGCGCTTGGTGGAGTAACCGCGCTCGAAAACGCGCTCGAGATTCTCGGCGGCGATGCCCACACCGGTATCTGCGCAATCGACCTGGAGCCTGGACTGGTCCCCGTCGGCAACCACGGCGGCGGAAAAACGGATCACGCCCCGCCCCCGATCGGCGGCCCGGATCGCCTCGGCGGCGTTGATGATCAGGTTTTGCAGCACCAGCCGCAGCACGGTGCGCGCCACGTGTATCGGCCCGACCTTTTGCACGGACGGGTCGAGTTCGATGCGGGCCAGCTCCTGGCAGCTGTCCGGAACGATCTCGAGGCTCTGGTTGATGATCGCGGGAAGCGTGGCCGCTTCGGTGACGTTCGGCGCGCGCGAGGAATGGAGCTGTTCGGTCAGCGCGTTCTGCACGACGGTGGCCTGGCGGGCGGCGACCTCGACATCGGCGGCCGCCGCCTTGACCACCTCCGCCATTTCGCTGCTGGCGAGGCGCAGGAACTCATCGAGATCGGCCTGCCGCTGCGCGTCGCTCGCGGCCTGCTCCCGCTCCGTCAGAGCACGCTCGACATCATCCGTCGGCGCCACCCGCAAGCGTTCCTGGAGCTTGGCCAGGCGCACCGCGAGCGGCGTCATGGCATTGCCGATGTTGTGCAGCACGCCCCGGGAGGACTCCGCCCGGCCGGACTCGAAACTGTGATCGACCAGCTGCCGCCGCGATTCGGCGAGCTGCGCCACCATGCGATCGATTTCGGCGGCGAGCGAGCCGATCTCATCCTTGCGCTCGAGATTGAGCCGTGAGGTCAGGTCATTGCCTGCGCCGATCGCCACTGCGTGCCGGGTCACCCGGGCCAGCGGTGTCAGCACCGTGCGATCGAGCAGCACCATCAGGATCAGCAGCACCGCCACGGCGGCGCCTACGGTGAAGGCCATCGCATCGGCCACCGTGCTGCGGGCGTGCTCGGTGATCGTGCGCGGGATGTCGACGCGCAGCGTCATGATCGGCTGGCCGTAAATATCGGCGAAGGCGCGGAATACCTGGGTCGTGGTCTCATTCATCCCGATCGTTTCGCCCGCGGCCCCCGGGTCGCCAAGTAGCGGCAGCGACCGGGCTGGGCCGGTGCCGCCGCGCGCGGCCACCAGCGCGACGCTGGTCTGGGCGCGCGCACCGATCGCGGCGATCTCCGCGGCGCTCAGCAGCCGGCCCATCAGCACCAGCCCGCGCGAAGGTCCATGTCCGAAGCCGTCGAGTATCGGCGCGACCGCGGCGAACAGCACGCCGCGATCGGTCAGGATAAATCCGCTGGCCCCGCGGCCGTCGCGCAGCCGGGCACGCCAGGGGAAGTCGCGCGGCAGCGAGCCTTGCGCGTACGGATCCTGTAGCAGGAGTTTGCCGGAGACCGGGTCCAGCGACCTTGACATGACGACGTCGCCATTCAGATCGACGAACGCCAGTGTCGTCAGGCGCAACTGTCTCATCGCGGACTCGCTGAGATTGCCCTGCTGGAAATGCGCGTTGTGGTCGCGCATGAAAATGTAGGTATCGGTCCAATTGCCCCAGTCCGTGGCGTTGACCTGCAGTTCGTTCAGTGTCTGGTAGACGCCGTAGTTGATGCGCGTCATGGCGGTGCGGGCGTTGTCGAGCTCGATCGCCTCGAAGCGCGGCAGGAGCAGCGCCTGCCCGACGCCCCACTCGGCGAGCGCGAGGGCGAAGAACACCGCCGAGAGCAGCACGACGACTTTGGTGCGAATCTTCATGACACTTGAGGCCTGGCATCCGGCGAGCAGACCGGAATATGACGCGCGCAGCGGGGCCGATACTGTGACGCAGGCGACATCGGACCCTAGCCCGCGGCACGGGCAGGGCAGGCAGTGACGGAGGTCACGCTATGCGTCACAATTTGCCGCCGCGCCGTGGCCGGCCCGGGTGCCGATCTTGGGGGTCCAAATGAAAGTCCGACTCATGCTGGGCTGCGTAGGCGTCCTGCTGCTGTCCCCCGCGTTAGCGCAGGTGCCGGTGGCCGAACTGGCGCGGCCGCCCCCGGATGCGCGTCACTACGTCATCCAGTCAACCGGCGGCAAGCACGGCGATTCGTGGAGCTGGGTGGCCGCCGACGGCACGCGCATGGCCCGCGAGAGCCTGGACGTACGCGGCCAGATCTGGGAGGAGGATTACAGCGGAACGCCCGGGCCCGACGGCCTGCCCGTGGCCGTGACAATCCGCGGGGTCGCCCCCGAAGGGGATGCCGCCGAGAGCTTCCGCATTGAAGGGGGCATCGCGAAATGGCGGAGCCCCGTGGATTCGGGGAGTACCGCCTATTCCGGTCATGCGTTCTACGCCTCGCAGGGCGGACCGATCGACACCACCGCCTGGTTCCTCGATTGCCTGCTCGCCAGCCCCAACCGGACGCTCGAGTTGCTTCCGGGCGGCAAGGCACACGCCGAGCTGCTGACCAGCCTGGAAGTCGGCGGCACAGGCGCGGAGCGAAAAACCGTCCGGCTGTGGGCGGTTTCAGGCATCAATAATTCACCTGTGCCGGTCTGGGCAGATGCCAACGACCACTTCTTCGGCCTCACCGTCGGCATCGCCTGGCTGCCCGAGGCCTATGCGGGCGAACAAAAGAGGATGGAGGAGGCGCAGGCCACGGCGATGGCCGCCCAGACCGCGGGCTATGCCAGATCCCTGCCGAAGGTTCCGGCGGGAGCGGTGGCCTTCGTGAATGTGCGGATATTCGATGCCGATCAGACCCGCTTCCTGTCCGCCCAAACCGTGGTCATCGACAAGGGCTTGATCGCGGCGGTCGGGCCGGCAGCCAAGGTGAAGGTGCCCGCCGGCGCCCAGCGGATCGATGGGCAGGGCCTGACCTTGGTGCCCGGCCTGTGGGACTGCCATCTGCATGTCGGCGATGATTCCACCGGTCTGCAGGAGCTGTCGCTGGGCGTCACGTCGGTGCGCGACCCCGGCAACGACGATGTACGGACCATCGACCGACGAACTCGTGCCGCCGCCGGTCAACTGCTGTTCCCGCATGTGTACCCCTCCTCGCTGATCGACGGAAAGGGGCCCTACACCGCCCAGATCGCCAATGTCGCGACCAGCCAGGAGGAAGCCATCGCCTGGATCGACAAGGCCAAGGCCAACGGTTTCACCGGAATCAAGTTCTACGGCACCTTCAATTCCGCCTGGCTGCCGGCCAGCATTGCCGAGGCGCACAAGCTGGGCCTCCATGTGCATGGCCACATCCCGGTCGGGATCCGGCCGCTGGACGCGATCAACGACGGCTACGACGAAATCACCCACATCAACTGGATCATCATGCAGGCGATGCCCGACAGTGTGATCGCGGCCTCGAACGGCATTGAGCGTTTCGAGGGACCGGGGCTCTACGGCAAGGATGTCGATCTCGGCGGCACCCCGATGAGGACAATCGTCGCGGCCATGGCCGAGAGGCACATTTACAGCGATCCCACGATGGTGGCGTTCGAAAGTACTTACGTGCCCGACAATGGCGACCTGTCCCCGGCCTACGCGCCCTTCGCCGGCACGCTGCCGCCGACGACCGAGCGTAACTTCAGGAGCGGCGGCTTGGCGGTACCCAAGGATCTGACGCGCGCCGACTACCGCGCCAGCTATGCGAAAATGGTGGAACTGCTGGGAATGATGCACAAGGCGGGGATACCGATCGTCGCCGGCACGGATGGCGCGGGGATCGAGATCGTCCACGAGCTCGAGATCTACATCCAGGCGGGCTTTACACCCGCCGAGGCGCTGGCCACCGCGACAATCGGGCCGGCCCGGCTGGTGGGCATGGACGGACACACCGGTTCGATCAAGGTCGGCAAGGCCGCCGACCTCGCCCTCATCGAGGGCGATCCTTCCACGCGTATCGGCGATCTGCGCCAGACCCGGCTGGTCGTGCTCGGCGGCAAGCTGCTGGATGCCGATGCCTTGCGGGAGGCGGCCGGTTATTCGGGCCGCCCGAAGTAGCCGCCTTCGGCCCGCCGGCGCAGACCACAAGGCCGCTTTAACGATGGCGATCGACGCCTTGCTCCTGCTGCTCACCTTCGCACTGGGCGTGGCGCTCGCGCGCGTGAGCCTGTGCGCGGTCGCCGCCCTGCAGCAACTGATCATGGTGCGCCGGTACGACGGTCTGCTGCGCCTGCTGCTCGCGGCGAGCGGCGCCGGCGTCACCCTGTTGCTGCTGGCGGGACTGGCGCCAGGAAGGGTACTGCTGCCCGGGGAAGTCGCGACGCACGCCGGCGCCATCACCGGCGGCCTGCTGCTGGGCTTCGGGGCGCTCATCAACGGGGGCTGCTACCTCGGCAGCGTCCTTTACCTGGGCACGGGCAACCTGAACTTCCTGCTGACCCTGGTCGGGATCGCCGGCGGTGAGTTTGCCGGGACCCTCGCCACCGGCATGGCGATCCCCTCGGGTGCGAGCCTGCGGATGTCGATGGGTCCGGCGTGGATCGCGGGCACGGCCGGGTTCATGCTGATCATTCTCCTCGTGCTCTTCCGTGCCCGCAGCCGGGAGCGGTGGCTGGCCGTGGCCGCGGGCCTGCTCGCCGGACTGGTCTACGCGCATCATCCGGGCTGGAGCTATGGCACGGTGCTCGAATCGATCGCGCTGGGCCGGTACGGCGCGATGGGCTGGGTGGCGAACCTGTCGGCCCTGCTGCTGTTCGCCGGGGCTGCCTCCGGCGCCCTGTACACGGGGCGCTTCACCCTGCAGTGGCCGACCGCCACGCGCTCGCTCCGTTGCCTCGCCGGCGGGGCAATCATGGGGTTGGGCGCGGCCCGGATTCCCGGCGGCAACGACCTGCTGCTATTGTGGGCCATCCCCGGACTCACGCTATACGGTGCCCTGGCCTATGGTTCCATGCTGTTCGTGATCGCGGCCGGCCTGCTGCTGGGCAGGGGCTGGCGCCTGCCTGGGCCCAGTGCATGAAGGGCTCCGGCCCCGCATCCCCGCGCTTCGACGGGCTGCGGCTCATCGGCCTGCTCAAGATCTGCAAGGCCTTGCTGCTGCTCGCGACCAGCTACGGCCTGTACCGGCTGCTCAACCCGAACCTGGTCGAGCATCTGCAGGACTGGCTGAGCACGTTGACCGATACTTTTGAGCGGCGCCTCCTGCAACGGGCCCTGGAGTGGCTGAGTTCGCTGGGCCAGGCCCGCATCGGCGGCATCCTCGTGGTCACCGGGCTGTACACGGGCGTGCTGCTGACCGAGGGCATCGGCCTGTGGCTGCGCAAGACCTGGGCGGAATGGCTCACGGTCATCGCCACGGCTTCGCTGATTCCGTTCGAGCTCTGGCAGCTGGTGTTTGGCCACCGCCACAACCCGCTCGCCGTGCTCGGAGCCACGACGCTCAACATCGCGATCGTGTGGTACCTCGTGTGGCGATTGCGCCAGGCGCGTCGCCGGCGGCGGGCGCAGAGGATGGAGCGGTGAGGCCGAAGTGGCGGCGTGTCCTGGCGGTGCTGCTGCTGGCCGCAGCCCTCGGCTGGTCGTTCCGGCCGCGCCCGGCCGGCGGCCCGCGGGCAGAAGGAGCGATGACTGTGACGTCCGTTGCGGCCGACGTGCTGCGGATTGGTACGCTGACGCTTGCGCCCTGCGACATCGGCAAGCCGGGCCAGGGCGCACCGACGCTGCGCGCCTATTGCACCGGGTTCGACGTGCCGGAAGATCGCGCGCAGCCGGGCGGGCGCCACATTCGTCTCAGGGTCGCCGTGGTGCGCGCCGAGGCGGCCAAACCCGAGGCGGACCCGGTGGTGTTTCTCGATGGCGGCCCCGGCGGGGCGGCGAGCGAAGACTATCCGGTGATTGCCGGCGCGTTCGCTGATTTACGCCGGCGGCACTGGGTGCTGCTCGTGGACCAGCGCGGTACCGGCGGCTCCAACCCGCTCAGCTGCGAGGACGATGAAGAACAAGCGCCGCCGCCGCCCGCGCGCGCCCCGGAGCGCGTGCGCGCGTGCGCCGCCCGGCTGGCCGTGCGCGCCGCGCCCCAGTACTACGCCACCAGCGACGCGGTGGCGGACCTCGAGGCAGTGCGGCTGGCGATGGGCGGCCCGCAGTTCGACCTGCTCGGAGTCTCCTACGGCACGCGCGTGGCGCAGCAGTACGCCAAGCGCTATCCGCAGGGCGTGCGCGCCATCGTGCTCGACAGCGCGGTACCCAACGATCTGGCGCTGGGGAGCGAACACGCGCGCAATCTCGAGGACGCCCTGACGGAGCTGTTCGCGCGCTGCCGCGCGCAACGCAGCTGCGCCGAGCGCTTCGGCGATCCTTACCAGACGCTGCAGCGGGTGCGGGGGCGCCTGCGCGCGCAGCCGCAGCGCCTGGAGCTGCGCGATCCCTACACCTTTCGCCTGCAGCAGAAGACCATCGACGCCGATAAGCTGGGGCAGCTGCTGCGCTTCTACGCCTACAGCCCCTACACCGCGGCGCTCCTGCCGTACGTGCTCGACGAGGCCGACGCCGGCCGCTACGCGCCGCTCCTGGGGCAGACCCAGGTGGTGATCGGCGACGTCGCCGATCACCTGAGCGGCGGCATGGCCCTGTCCGTCACCTGCGCCGAAGATGTCGCCCGGCTGCACCCGAACCCCGGCGACGCGGGAACCGTCATGGGCAACGCGCTCATCGAATGGCTGTTGAGCGTATGCCCCTCCTGGCCGCACGGCGCGCGCCCAGAGGATTTCGCGGCACCGCTCACAGGTCCTGTGCCGGTGCTGGTGCTCGCAGGAGAGCACGATCCGGTGACCCCGCCGCACTACGCCGCGGCGATTGTGCGCACGCTCCCGAACGGCCGCGTCCTGAACGTGGCCGGGCAGGGCCACGGCCTGGTCGGCGTGGGCTGCATGCCCCGGCTGCTGGGCGAATTCATCCGCACCCTCGACGCGCGCCGCCTGGACGCGCACTGCCTGGAGGTCCTGGGCCAGACGCCCGCCTTTATTGACGCCAACGGCGAGAACCCATGATCGAGCTGCGCGAGCTGCGCAAGTCCTTCGGCGCCGTGCGCGCGGTCGATGGCGTCTCCTTCGTGGCGCGCGATGGGCAGATCACCGGGCTCCTCGGGCCCAACGGCGCGGGCAAGACCACCACGCTGCGCATGCTCTACACGCTCATGCGCCCGGATGCCGGCACCATCCACGTCGATGGCCTCGACGCGGCAAAAGAGCCGCTGGCGGTGCGGCGGCTGCTGGGTGTGCTGCCGGATTCACGTGGCCTGTACAAGCGGCTGACGGCCCGCGAGAACATCGAGTACTTCGCCGCGCTCCAGGGACTGGACCCGGCGAGCGCCCGTGCGCGCGCCGACGGGTTGATCGACACCCTGGGCATGGCCGAGCTTGCCACGCGGCGCACCGAGGGCTTCTCGCAGGGCGAGCGCGTCAAGACGGCGATCGCGCGTGCGCTGGTGCACGGGCCGCGCAACGTAGTGCTCGATGAGCCCACCAACGGGCTCGATGTCATGGCGACGCGGAGCCTGCGCGAGTTCCTGCGCCGCCTGAAGGGCGAGGGCCGCTGCGTGCTGCTGTCCACGCACCTGATGCAGGAAGTGGCGGCGCTGTGCGATCGCATCGTGATCATCGCGCACGGCCGGGTAGTGGCCGAAGGCACGGCCGACGAACTGCGTGCCGGGGCCGCGGAGTCGAATCTCGAGGAAGTCTTCATGCGCATCATCGCGGCGGCGCCATGAATGCCGCGCTGATTGTTTTCATCAAGGAGTGCCGCGAGAGCCTGCGCGACCGGCGCGTGCTGCTCAACAGCCTGCTGCTCGGCCCGCTGCTGGGCCCGCTGCTGTTCCTGGTGATGATGCGCCTGGTCGTCGGGCGTGAGCTGGAGAAGGCCGAGCAGCCGCTGGCCGTGGTCGTCATCCACGCCGAGCGCGCCCCGGAACTGATCGCGGCGCTCCGCCAGATGGGCCTGGAGCAGAAGCCGCCGATCGCCGATCCCGAGCTCGCGGTGCGCGAGCAGCGCATCGACCTGGCCCTGCGCGTGTCGGCGGACTACGGCGCGGACTGGCGCGCCGGGCAGCCCGCGCAGGTCGAGCTGATCTACGACTCCTCGCGCCGTGAGGCCAACAGCGACGTGGATCGCCTGCGCGGGATGCTCGAGTCCTATGGCCGCCGCCACGGCGCCCTGCGCCTGCTGGCGCGCGGCCTGTCGCCCGCGATCGCCACGCCGCTCGTCATTGCCAGCAGCGACACGGCCACGCCGCAGGCACGCGGCGCGCTACTGTTCGCGATGCTGCCCTACATGCTGGTGCTGACGATCTTCATCGGCGGCATCTGGCTGGCGATCGATTCGACCGCGGGCGAGCGCGAGCGCCAGTCGCTCGAACCGCTCCTCATCAATCCGGTGCCGCGCGACCGGATCCTGCTCGGCAAGCTGCTCGCCACCGCACTGTTCAGCCTGGCGAGCCTGACGTTGGGGCTGTTCGCGTTCCTGGTCGTTGGGCACTTCATGCCCACCGAGGAGCTGGGCCTGAGCCTGGCGCTGGGGCCGCGCTTCTTCGCGGTCGCGCTGCCGATGCTGGTACCGCTCGTGCTGTTGATCTGCATCGCGCAGATCCTGATCGCGGCTTTTGCCCGCACGGTGCGCGAGGCGCAAACCTACCTGGGCCTGGCCCAGCTCGTGCCGCTGATTCCCTCCATCGTGCTGACTGTGCTGCCGGTCAAGGCACAGCTGTGGATGTACGCCGTGCCGCTGCTCGGCCAGCAACTGGCGATCATGCGCCTGCTGCGTGCCGAGCCCCTGTCCACCCTCGCCGTGACCCTGACGGCCGCGGTGACGATGCTCGCGGCGGTGGCCGTGTTTGCCCTGACCCGCCGCGTCTACCAGTCCGAGCGGCTCGCGATCTCGACCTAAAGCGCTCAGTTCGTGCCGCCAGCCGTGCCCGCGCCAGCGGCTGGGACCGCGCTGGTACCTGGACTGGCCGACGGGGGGCAGCGGCAGGCGGGACAGCCGTGATCCAGCACAATTCGCCAGTGACCGTCGCGCTCGCGCCGCCACACGGAGTTGAACGTGCCGATGCGCTTGCCGTCCGGTGACAGGACCGGTCCGCTGCTCAGGGCCAGTTTGCCGGTATCGAGCACTGCGATCGTCTCGGGCGCCCATGAGAACGGCGCCTGTGCGGCCTCGAAGTAGCCCCGCCAGGCGGCGACGATGGCGTCGGGCCCGCGGTTCACCGGGTTGTCGACAAACACCGCGTCGGGCGCGAGGAAGCGGGCGAAGGCCTTGAGGTCGCGATGCGCCAGGGTCGCGGCGAAGGCGCTCTCCGTCG
>DATFUG010000407.1:0-2446 GCA_035261025.1 Steroidobacteraceae bacterium
GCCAGGGCACGCCAGGTGGCCGCCGCAGGCCATCCGACCGTGCTGTTTCTCGATGAGGTGCATCGCTTCAACAAGGCGCAGCAGGACAGCTTCCTCCCGCATGTCGAGGACGGCACCCTGGTGTTCATCGGTGCGACGACGGAGAACCCTTCGTTTGAAATCATCGGCGCTCTGCTCTCGCGCGCCCGCGTCTATGTCCTCAAGCCCCTTGAGCCTGCCGACCTGCGCATGCTGCTGGAACGCGCACTCGCCGATCGCGATCGTGGGCTGGGTGCGGCCGGACTCAGTATCGAAGCGGAGGCCCTAGACTTGCTGGCCGAGGCCGGCGACGGTGATGCCCGTCGCGCACTGGGCATGCTGGAGCTCGCTGCCGGACTCGCGGCGGCCGCGGATTCGCGCGTGATCAGCGCTGCGCAGGCGCGCGAAGTGGCCTCGGGCGGACGCCGGCGCTTCGATAAGGGTGGCGAGCAGTTCTATGATCAGATCTCCGCACTCCATAAATCGGTGCGCGGTTCGGACCCGGATGCGGCGCTTTACTGGTACGCGCGCATGATCGACGGCGGCTGCGATCCGCACTACATCGCCCGCCGGCTGCTGCGCATGGCGAGCGAAGACATCGGGCTCGCCGATCCGCGCGCGCTGCACCTGGCCCTGGACGCCTGGCAGGCCTACGAACGCCTGGGAAGCCCGGAGGGCGAACTGGCGATTGCCGAGGCCGTCGTCTACATGGCGATCGCTGCGAAGAGCAATGCTCTGTACAAGGGTCTGGGCGCTGCGCAGGCCGATGTGGAGCGCCACGGTTCGCTCGAGGTGCCGATGACGCTGCGCAACGCGCCGACCCGGCTCATGAAGGAACTGGGCCACGGCACAGGCTACCGCTATGCGCACGACGAACCCGACGCCTTTGCGGCGGGCGAGCGCTACCTGCCTGACGCGCTGGGCGACCGGCGGTACTATGAGCCGGTGGCGCGCGGCCTGGAGCTGCGCATTGGGGAAGCGCTGGCGCGCCTGCGCGAGCGCAATCAGGACGCCCGGAACAAGAAGTAACGCCGATGATCGATCCGAAGCTCCTCCGTTCCACCCCCGAGGCGGTCGCGCGCAACCTCGCCCGCCGCGGCTTCGTACTCGATGTGCAGGCCTACAACGAGCTCGAGGCGAAGCGGCGTCACTGGCAGCTCGAGAGCGACCGGTTGCGCGCCGAGCGCAACAGCCATGCCAAGGCCATCGGCCAGGCCAAAGGGCGCGGCGAAGACATTGCACTGTATCTGGCGCGCGGCGAAACGCTGGCCCGCGAGGTTGAGGACACGGATCGAGCGCTGGACGCGATCCAGTCGGAAATGACGGACTGGCAGCTCGGGCTGCCCAATCTCCTGCACGAGTCCGTGCCGGAAGGGCAGGACGAGAGCGCCAACGTCGAACTGCGCCGCTGGGGAGAGCCGCGGCCGATGTCCTTCATGCCGCGGGATCATGTCGAAGTGGGGGAGGGGCTCGGGGGTCTCGATTTCGAAGCGGCCGGCCGCCTCTCCGGTGCGCGCTTTGTAGTGATGCGCGGGGCCGTGGCGCGCCTGCAGCGTGCGCTCGCCCAGTTCATGCTCGACCTGCACACGCGCGAGCACGGCTACACCGAAGTCTACGTGCCCTACCTGGTGTCGGCGGCGACGCTCCAGGGCACCGGGCAGCTGCCCAAGTTTGAGCAGGACCTGTTTGCGGTGCGCGGCGAGCACAACCTGTACCTGATTCCGACGGCCGAAGTCTCGGTGACCAATCTGGCACGCGAGCAGATTCTGCCGGCGGAATCCCTGCCGCTGAAGTTCGTCGCGCACACCCCCTGCTTTCGCTCCGAGGCGGGGGCCGCCGGCCGTGACACGCGTGGAATGATCCGGCAACACCAGTTTGAGAAGGTCGAGCTGGTGCAGCTCGTGCGCCCCGAAGATTCCTATCGGGCGCTCGAGGAACTGGTAGGGCACGCCGAGGCGGTTCTGCAGCGGCTCGGATTGCCGCACCGCGTGGTGGCCCTGTGCGCGGGCGATGTGGGTTTCGCCAGCGCCCGCACCTACGATCTGGAAGTATGGCTGCCGGGCGCGGGCAAGTACCGCGAGATCTCATCGTGCAGCAACTGCGAATCCTTCCAGGCGCGCCGGATGCAGGCGCGCTGGCGCAGCAGCGCCACGGCGAAGCCCGAGCCCCTCCATACGCTCAACGGCTCGGGTGTGGCCGTGGGCCGCGCCTTGGTCGCAGTACTGGAGAACTACCAGAACGGCGATGGGTCGGTGACGCTCCCGGAAGTGTTGCGCCCGTACATGGGCGGGTTGGAGAAAATTCCAGTAAAGTCCTGACCCGCGCCGCGATCACGCCGGAGAGGTGGCAGAGCGGTTGAATGCACCGGTCTTGAAAACCGGCAGTCCTTCACGGGACTCGTGAGTTCGAATCTCACCCTCTCCGCCAA
>DATFUG010000408.1:0-7215 GCA_035261025.1 Steroidobacteraceae bacterium
GGCCTTCAGCGAGATCGAAGCATGAAATCAGACCTCGATGCCGCCGGGCGCGAGCGCCTGCTCGCACAGCTCATCGCCGGGAAATTTCCGGACGCGCAGGGCCGCTATGGACCCTTTGGCGGGCGCTATGTCCCCGAGACCCTGGTGCCGGCGCACGAACGGCTCGAGGAGGGCGTGAAGCGCTGGCTGGGCGATGCGCAATTCCAGGCGGAGTTGCAGCAGGAACTGCGCACCTGGGTGGGCCGGCCGACGGCGCTCACCCACGCGCCCGGGCTGTCGCGCCGCTGGGGGGCCGACATCTGGCTCAAGCGCGAAGATCTTGCGCACACCGGGGCGCACAAGATCAACAACGCGCTCGGACAGGCGCTGCTGGCGCGGCGGCTCGGGGCGCGGCGCATCGTGGCGGAGACCGGCGCGGGCCAGCATGGCGTGGCGAGTGCGGCGGCCTGCGCGCGCGTCGGATTGCCGTGCACGGTCTACATGGGCGCGGTGGACATGGAACGCCAAGCGCCCAATGTCGGGCGCATGCGCCTCCTGGGCGCCACGGTGATCAGCGTCACGAGTGGGGATCGGACGCTGCGCGCCGCGATCGACGAGGCGATGCGCGACTGGGTCACCGATCCGACCCACACCTACTACCTGCTGGGCTCGGCGGTCGGCGCGCACCCCTACCCCTACCTGGTGCGCGAGCTGCAGAGCGTCATCGGGCGCGAGGCGCGCGCGCAGCTGCAGGCGCAGGCCGGCGCTCTCCCGGACGTCGTCATCGCCTGTGTGGGCGGGGGCTCGAATGCGATCGGCATCATGCATCCCTTCATCGCCGATCGTGGCGTCGCGATACTCGGCATCGAGGCGGGCGGGCGCGGTGTGGGCCTGGGCGAGAATGCGGCCCCCTTGAGCCACGGCCGTCCCGGGGTGCTGCACGGGAGCTATTCGATGCTGCTGCAGGATGCGGACGGGCAGATCCAGGAAACCCACTCGGTCTCGGCGGGTCTGGACTATCCGGGCGTGGGCCCGGAGCACGCCCTGCTGCTGAGCAGCGGCCGCGTGCAGTACGAGACCGCCAGCGATGCCGAGGCGCTCGCCGCGGTGCGCGAATGCTGTGAGTGCGAAGGCATATTGCCGGCGCTGGAAAGCGCGCACGCCCTGGCCGGCGCGCGCCGCTGGGCGGCGGCGCATCCGGGCAAGCGCGTGCTGCTCGGACTGTCCGGCCGCGGCGACAAGGACATGCTCACGCTCACGCAGACCCTGCTGGCGGCGGCGCCGAGCGGGGCGGGCTGATGCGGCCAGACGAGCGCATCGCTGCGGCGATTCGCATCGCCTCTGCGCAGGGCGAGCCGGCTCTCGTGGCCTTTCTCACCGGCGGTTATCCGCGGCGCGAGCAGTTTCGCGAGCACCTCGCCGCAATTGCCGCGGGCGCCGATGTGGTGGAGATCGGCGTGCCCTTCACCGATCCGATGGCCGACGGCATGACCATCCAGCGCTCGAGCCACGCGGCACTCAGCCAGGGGGTCAGCCTGCAGTGGATCTTCGATGAGCTGGGCGCGATGCAGCGCCCGGACAAGCCGCTGCTGCTCATGAGCTACCTCAATCCGCTGCTGAGTTACGGCTTCGAGCGCCTCGCCGCGGCCAGCGTGACTTCCGGCGTGTGCGGCTTCATCGTGCCGGACCTGCCGCTGGATGAGAGTGGCGCCCTGCGCGCCGCGCTCGACGCGCAGGGCCTTGCGCTGGTGCAGATGGTCACGCCGGTCACGCCGCCTGCGCGGCTGGCGAAGCTGTGCGCGGCCAGCCAGGGCTTCGTCTATGCCGTCACCATGACAGGTACGACCGGCAAGTCGGTCGACGTGCCCGCCGACATGCTGGAATATCTCAGGCGCGTGCGGGCAGCCGCGACCGTGCCGGTGTGCGCGGGCTTCGGCATCCGCTCGCGAGAGCAGGTGGAGCGGCTGCGCGGTTCCGTCGACGGCGTCGTGATCGGCTCGGCGCTCGTCGAGGTACTCGAGCGCGGCGAATCCGCGCAGGCCTGGCTCGCGGCGCTGCGCCCGCCGGTGCGGTGAGCGCATGCAGCTCATCACCATCGCGCCCCGGTTCTGCGGTCCACCCGGCACCGCCAACGGCGGCTACGCCTCCGGACTCCTGGCGCAGCACGCGCGCGAGACGGTGCGGGTGCGGCTGGTGCGCCCGGTCCCGCTGGGCGCGCCGCTGCAGGTGGCGCCGCGCGATGAGGGCCGGCTGGAACTGCTCCATGACGGGACGCTGATCGCCAGCGCCGAGCCGGCCGAACTCGCGCTCCGGGTGCCGCGCCCGCCCGAATACCTCGCCGCGCTCGAAGCCTCCCGGCACTACGTCGGCTTCAGCGCCCACGCCTTCCCCAGCTGCTTCGTGTGCGGCCCGGAGCGCGCCCGCGGCGATGGCCTGCGCATTTTCGCCGGCCCCTGGAACGCGGGCGGGGAGAACGGCACGGCGGCAGAGGCCACGCCGGGGGTCGCGGCGCCCTGGGTGCCCAACGCGGCGCTCGGGCTCCCCGACGGCAAGGTGCGTCCGGAATTCATGTGGGCGGCGCTCGATTGCCCCGGCTACTTTGCCGCGCGCAACGATCGCGTGGCGATGCTGCTGGGAGAGTTTACGGCCCACGTCGATCGCCGCGTCCACGTCGATGAGCCCTGCGTCGTGATCGGCTGGCGCATCGGCGCCAGCGGCCGGAAATACGAAGTGGGCACCGCGCTGTTCGACGAGGACGGCGAGCTGTGTGCGCGCGCGCGCGCGGTGTGGATCGAGCCGCGGACCAGCGCGGTCAGTGCGGCGAGCTAGATCCCGGAGCCGCTGCCGGCCGCAGGGGGAGGACAACGCAGGCGGCGCCGAGGATGGCGCCGGGCCCCGAGCGCTGGACCAGCACGGCCACATGCGTGGCCGCCGCCGGAATATCCGTCAGCGCGACGCGCTCATCGAAACTGCGCCCGCCCCAGGCACCAAGGGCGCGCTGGCCGAGGACCACGTGGCTTTCGATGAGCGTGCGGCCGGCATTCTCCCCGGCGCGCACGACCGTCACGGCGTGGGCGAGGTAGGGAATGAGCGTGACCTCGCTGCGCCCGACGCTGGAACTCGCCTCCAGGTGCACGCTGAGCGCACCGCCCCCGAGCGCCAGGCGCACCGGTACCGCAGCCGGCCGCGGATCGTGCAGGGGCAGGCTCTGGATCTCGAGCGGACCGGTCAGTATCCGGCGGCCATCCACGATCATCTGCGGCGTCCCGATCGTGCCCTGCTGCAGCGCGCCCGCGTACTGCTCCTGGCGCCGGGTCCAGTCGGGCCGCGAGTAGGGATCGCGCCAACCGAGAGAGTCCCAGTAATCGACATGGTAGGCGAGCGCCAGCACGTCCGGGCGCGCGGCGAACGCGCTCACGGCGGCCTCGGCGGGCGGGCAGGAACTGCAGCCCTCGGAAGTAAACAGTTCGATCACCACTGGCTGTCCCAAGCGCGAGCAGTCTTCGGCCTGCAGGAGTGAGGGCAGCGCCAGCAGCGCCGCCGCGGCCACCCCGCCGAGGCACGTCCGGTGGGTGCCCGCCCAACGATGCGCTGAATTCATGGGCGCTCCTTCTAGGGTACGAGCCGCAGCAGGAGCCACAGCACGCCGCCGAGCAGCAGTATGCCAGCCAGCAGCAGCGCATCGCGCCGCCGGCGATCCGCTTCGAGCCGCGCGCGCAGCTCATCGAGGGCGGCCCGGTCGACGGGCAGCGCGAGCTTGCCGTCCTGGGCGCGCTCGACCAAGCGCTTGGCGAGCGCGGGCAGGGCGTTCAGCACTTCCAGCACGTCAGGCAGGCCGCGGCGCAGATCGCGCAGCACGGTGCGCGGGCTGACCCGCTCGCGCATCCAGGCGCGCAGCACCGGAGCCGCGGTCTTCCAGATGTCGAGTTCCGGATAGAGCTGGCGGCCCAGGCCCTCGACATTGAGCAACGTCTTCTGCAGCAGGATCAGTTGCGGCTGGATCTGGCCGTCGAAGCGCTGCAGGGCGGCGAAGAGCCGCAGCAGCACGGTCCCGAAGGAGATTTCGCTCAGGGGGCGATCGAAGATCGGCTCGCAGATCGTGCGCACGGCCGATTCCATCTCGTCCACGCGCGTGTGAGCGGGTACCCAGCCCGACTGGATGTGCAGCTCGGCGACGCGGCGGTAATCGCGGTCGAAGACGGCCAGGAAGTTCTCGGCCAGGTAGCGCTGATCGCGCACGCTAAGGGTGCCGACGATGCCGAAATCCACCGCGGCATAGCGTGGCCGGGCGGGATCCTCGACGAGCACGAAGATATTGCCCGGATGCATGTCGGCATGAAAGAAATTGTGGCGGAACACCTGGGTGAAAAAGATCTCGACGCCGTTCTCCGCCAGGCGGCGGAAATCCGTGCCGCGTGCGCGCAGGGTCGTCAGGTCGCCCACCGGCACGCCATGGATGCGCTCCATCACCATGACGTCGGTGCGGCACAGGTCCCAGTGCACCTCGGGCACGTACAGCAGCGCGGAGCCGGCGAAATTCCGCTTCAGTTGCGAGGCGTTGGCCGCCTCGCGCATCAGATCGAGCTCGTCGATGATCGTCTGGCGGTATTCGCGCACCACGGCGAGGGGTTTGAGCCGCCGCGCCTCTGGCCACCAGCGCTGCGCCAGCGCGGCGAGCGCGTCCATCACCTCCAGATCCCGGTCGATCTGCGCGCGCATGCCGGGACGCAGCACCTTGACGATCACTTCGCGTCCGTCGAGCCTGCGGGCCACGTGCACCTGCGCGATCGAGGCGGCGGCCAGCGGTTCACTCTCGAACTGCGCGAACAGCGCGGTCAGGGGCTGGCGATAGCTGCGTTCGAGACTGGCGCGCGCCACGCTGCCGGGAAAGGGCGGCACCCGGTCCTGGAGTTTGGCGAGCTCATCGGCGATATCGGAGGGCAGCAGGTCCCGGCGCGTCGAGACCGCCTGGCCGAATTTCACGAAGATGGGCCCGAGTTCCTCGAGCGCGAGGCGCAGGCGCTCGGCCCGCGTCGTGCCGCGGCGCCGCTGGAACCAGGTCCAGGGCGACAGATAGAACATGAAACGCAGCGGGCGGTACAGGTGCGTCGCACGCACGTAGTCATCGAAGCCGTGGCGCACCAGCACGCGCTGGATGTCCAGCAGCCGGCCGAGCACGCGCAGCCTCATGAGCGGTTCCCGGGTGCCTGGAGCCGCTCGAGACCTGCGGTGAGCGAGGCCGCGCGCGACTCGGCGCGCTGCAGCTGCGCCCGCAGCGTCTCGACGCCGCCGAGGAAGCTCTCGGCCTCGGCGCGCGAGACCAGGTCGCGGCTCTCGTGCGCCAGATAGTCGGCGGAATTGCGCAGCAACGCGGCGCCGGCCGCCCGGCCCCACTCGCTGAGGCGATCCAGGGCGCGCACGGCCAGATGCGCGCTCATGCGTCCGAGCACGCGCCCCAGGAGGGTCTCGACGTCGGGGCGCAGGAGCCGCGCGAGCTCCCGGAACTGCTGTGCGAGCTGCTCGTCACCGCTGAAGCCGAGGCTGGCGTTGGCCAGCGCCGCATCGCTGTCGCCGCGCACCAGCGTGAGCAGGGCCAGCGGGCTGCCGCTCACCGTGACATCGGCCGTGGTTGCTCCGGCAGGGTCCGGCAGGCCCTCGCCGCGGAGCGAGCCTGCACTCGCCGTCAGCAGCAGCTGCAGCGGCATGCCGGTGGCACTGATCAGCACGCGCCGCCCTTCGAGGGCGAGGCAGAGCGCGCGCGCGCGTGGCGATGCGGCGACCGCGCGGTCCAGCAGCCCGTTGAGCGGCAAGCCCACCATTCAGTACCGGTAGCCGCGATGCACGGCGACGATGCCGCCCATCAGGTTGTGATAGCGACAATTCTCGAGCCCGGCATCGCGCAGCATGCCAAGGAGCGTTTCCTGGTCGGGATGGCGGCGAATCGATTCGGCCAGGTAGCGGTAGCTGTCCGCATCCCCGGTGACGACGCGGCCGAGGAGCGGCAGGAGGCGGAAGGAATAGGCGTCGTAGAGCTCGGCCAGCGCCGCGGAAGTGGGTTGCGAGAACTCCAGCACCAGCAGCTGGCCGCCGCTCTTGAGTACGCGGCGCATCGCGCCCAGCGCACGCGGCTTGTCGGTCACATTGCGCAGCCCGAAACCGATGGTCACGCAATCGAAGCTGGCGTCCGGAAAGGGCAGGCGCTCGGCGTCCGCCTGGGCGCACAGCACCTGGCTGACCAGGCCCTCGTTGAGGAGCCGGTCGCGCCCGGCCGAGAGCATGGCCGCATTGATATCGGTCAGGACCACGAGGCCGGTGCGGCCCACTTGTCGCGCCAGCCCCACAGCCAGGTCGCCGGTGCCGCCAGCGACATCGAGGGCGCGGGCCCCGACCTTGAGCCCGGTCAGGGACAGCGCAAAGCGCTTCCACAGGCGGTGCGCGCCGCCGGACATCAGATCGTTCATCAGGTCGTAGCGGCCGGCGACCGAGTCGAACACTGCGCGCACACGCCGGGCCTTGTCTTCCCGGCGTATTTCTTCGTAGCCAAAATCAGTCGTCGGTGCTTCGCGGGTGCTCAATGCCGGGTTTCCTTGGGTCGGCGACCATTCTATGAGGTCACGTCGGACACCGTCAGGCGGACTGGACCGCGACCGGAGCCGGTTTGTATGCGCCGCAGTAAGAAAAAAGGTGCTGCGGCCCTGTAGCTATTTTGCGTCAGTTGATTAGAATCGCGGCAGGCTGGAGGCGTATGGCGCTCAGCTCTGTGGGGGGGTCTCATAAGATTTGGCCGGGGAAATACCCCGGCCTTTCTTTTTTCAGGCCTCGGCTTGCGGCACCCGCCGCGTGATTCCCGCGTTGCTGAGCCGCTGCAGATAGGCGCGCCAGCGCTCGTGCTGTTCCGTGCCCAGTTCGTGCAGGTACTTCCAGGTAAACAGCCCCGTGTCATGGCCGTCGTCAAACATCAGGCGCACCGCGTAGTGGCCGACCGGTTCGACCGCGCGGATGCCCACCCCCTCTTTCCCCGAAATCAGGAGACCGGCGGCAACACCATGCCCGGTCACTTCAGCCGAGGGCGAATAGACGCGCAGATACTCCGCGGGCAGCGAAAAACAGGCTCCATCGTCGAAGCGGACTTCCAGCAGACGCGACCTGGTACGCAGGCGAATCTCGACCGGGGCGGGTACACTCATCGCTGAATGCCTTCCAGAGCGGCTCAATGAACCCTACCGATACCACGAA
>DATFUG010000409.1:0-4227 GCA_035261025.1 Steroidobacteraceae bacterium
GGGTAGTAGGTTCGATCCATGAAATCCTTGACGGCGCCGGACATGTAGCCGAAATGCTCCGGCGTCCCGATGAGCAGTCCCTGCGCCCACAGCAGGTCGGCGACGCCGGCCTCGAGCGCCGGCTTGATCCGGCACTCCAGCGCTTCCCCGGCACGCTCGATGCCCTCGACGACAGCCGCGACCATCGCGGCCGTTCGTCCGCCGCCATGGCCGCCGTGGATCAACAGCACGTGCATCATCCCGTATAATCTACGCGCGGCGCCGGCCCAGTGCGACGGTCGCGGCACAGGAGGGCGGATGCACGGATCGCGGCCCGCGACCCCTCGGGCGCAGCCGCCTGGCTTTGGCGAATTCGTGGTGCTGGTTGCGGCGATGCTGTCGACGCAGGCCCTGGCGGTCGATGCCATGCTGCCGGCGCTGCCCACGATAGTCCGGGAGCTGGGCGTCACCAACGCCAACCATGGCCAATGGGTGGTGACCGCTTACATCATGGGCGTGGGCTTGGGCCAGCTGTTCTGGGGCATGGTCTCTGACCGCTATGGCCGGCGACTCGTGCTGCTGTCCGGTCTGGCGCTGTACACGCTGGCGTCCGTGGCCTGTGCGTTGAGCGGGAATTTCGCCGCGCTGCTGGGCTGGCGCCTGGTCCATGGCCTCGCCGCCGCCAGCGCGGTGGTATCGCGTTCGGTGATCCGTGACCTCTATTCGGGACGCACCATGGCGCGCGTGATGTCGCTGACCTTCATGATCTTCCTGATTGTGCCGATCCTCGCGCCCAGTCTCGGGCAGCTGATCCTGATGCTCGCGCCCTGGCGCGACATCTTTGTGGTGTTTGCCGCCTTTGCAGCCGCCATCGCCCTGTGGGCGTACCTGCGGCTGCCGGAAACGCTGCACCCGGAGTTCCGCCTGACACTGACGGTGCCGCACGTACTCGGCGCAGTGCGTCTGGTGCTGACCGAGCGGTGCTCCCTGTGCTACACGCTGGCGGTCACGATCATGTTCGGCTCGCTCCTGTCCTACGTGGGCATGGTGCAGCAGATCTTTGCGGACGTCTTTCATCGCGCGAGCTGGATGCCCGCGGTGTTCGCGCTGTGCGCCCTCTCCATGGGTGCCGCGGCCTATATGAACTCCAGGATCGTCGAACGCCTGGGGATGCGCGTGGTATCGCATACTGCGCTCCTGGTGCTCATCGGCGTGACCGCGGTGCACGCCTCGATCGCCGCGCTCGGGCTCGAGCGGCTGTGGGTTTTCGTGCTGCTGCAATCCGCGACCATGGCCTGCTACGCGCTGACGGCCTCGAACTTTGGAGCCATGGCGATGGAACCGGTCGGCCGGGTCGCCGGGATCGGCGCATCGCTGCAGGGTTTCATCACCACGCTGGGCGGGGCGCTGCTGGGGGCCGCGATCGGCCGGCAGTTCAACGGCTCGACCCTGCCGCTGGCTGCCGGCGCGTTGTGCAGCGGTGTGCTGAGCTTGGCCGTCGTGCTGCTGGCGGAGCGGGGTCGCCTGTTTCGCCCTCACCATCCCGCGGCCGCTGGCGCCCGCACCTTATAATCGGGACGGTGACCTGACCACCGGAAGGAGTCCATCATGAAGACTTGGCTCATCGCGTTGGGGATCTGGTGCACATCGCTCACGGCGGCTGCCGCCGAATTCCGCTTGAGCAGCCCGGACATTGCGCCGGGCGGTACTATCGCCAACAAATTCGTCTACAAGGGATTTGGTTGCAGCGGAGAGAATGTTTCACCTTCCTTGAGCTGGACCGGGGCGCCCGCCGGCACGCGGAGTTTCGCGCTGCTGGTGCACGACGCCGACGCGCCCACGGGCGGTGCCGGCTGGTGGCACTGGCTCGTGTACAACATTCCCGCCGGGGCGACCAAGCTCGCGCAGGGCGCGGGTGCGGCCGACGGAGCGACACTGCCGGCAGGAAGCGCGCAGGCCCGGACCGATTTCGGCTCACCCGGCTGGGGCGGGCCGTGTCCGCCGGTGGGACACGGCATGCATCACTACCGCTTCACGCTCTATGCGCTGAAGGTCGAGAAGCTGGACGTCGCGGAGGGCGCTTCGGCCTCCCTGATCGGTTACATGGCGAACGCCAATGCGCTCGGCAAGGCGAAACTCCTGGGCCTCTACGGGCGTTAGCTGGCCCTGGCCGCTTCGTGAATCGGTGAATGGGTTTTGCGGGTTTATCCCGCCCCGGCGGCGTATTGAAGGGCGCACCGCCGTCATGCACCGGCTCGATGTTGCACGGGACTCCGATGAGCCGGGATGTCACGATTCCCTGAAATAGAAATGAGTGCAGATATAGCGCTGAGATCATTGAAAATACTGGTGTTTTTGCGACAGCTCAAGTCCCGAAATTTCAGGTAATCTCTGCTCATGGGCCCATCCTTGTCCGAGTGGACTGCTACCACGCCTCTGGCGGCGGGCAATGCGCCCTTTGTGGAAGAGCTCTACGAGGGGTACCTGCAGGACCCGCAGAGCGTCAGCGCCGCTTGGCGCAGCTGGTTCGATGCGCTGCCCGGGAGCGGTACGAGGGAACAGCCGCATCGCCCGATCGTTGCAGCGCTCACCGCGCAGCTGGCCGCGCCGCGCCGGACCGGCAGTGCCGAGGGTGCCGCCAGCGAAAAGCAGGGCGCAGTGTCCAGACTGCTGCAGACCTTCAGCAATCGCGGGCATCTGATCGCGCGCATCGACCCGCTGGGGATGATGCAACGCCAGCGCCCGCGGGTGCTCGATCCCGCGTACGTAGGCCTGAGCGAGGCCGATCTCGACACCGAGTTCTACACCGGCAGCCGCAACGACTGGATCGGCCGGCGCGCCACGCTGCGCGAAATCCTCGCGCGTCTCGAGCAGGTCTATTGTGGTTCGATCGGCGCTGAGTTCGCGCATGTGTCCGACACCGACGAACGCCTGTGGTTGCAGGATGAATTCCAGCTCGGGCGCATCCAGCAGCGCTACAGCCCCGAGCAACGCCGCAATATTTTCTGGCAGCTCACGGCCGCGGAAGGACTGGAGCGTTATCTGCACACGCGTTTCGTGGGCCAGAAGCGCTTTTCGCTGGAGGGCTGCGATGCGCTGATCCCGCTGCTCGACGACCTGGTGCAGGAAAGCGGCCGCGGTGGTGGCGAGGAAGTCGTCATCGGGATGGCGCACCGCGGCCGGCTGAATGTGCTGGTCAACGTGCTGGGCAAGTCTCCGGCTGACCTGTTCTCGGAATTCGAGGGCAAGCAGCAAAAGGATCCGGGGTCGGGTGACGTCAAGTATCACAAGGGATATTCCGCCGACCTGCGCACTCCGGGCGGCAATGTGCACGTCATGCTGGCCTTCAATCCCTCCCACCTCGAGATCGTCGGTCCGGTGGTCGAGGGTTCGGTGCGTGCGCGCCAGGAACGCCGCGACGACGCGCACGGTGAAAAAGTGGTGCCGATATTGATCCACGGCGATGCGTCGTTTTCCGGCCAGGGCGTCGTCATGGAGACGCTGCAGATGTCGCAGACCCGTGGCTACGGCACGGGCGGTACCGTTCACGTCGTGATCAACAACCAGGTGGGCTTCACCACCAGCGATCTGCGCGACGCGCGTTCGACGGCCTATTGCAGCGATGTGGCCAAAATGATCGAGGCGCCGATCCTGCACGTGAACGCGGATGATCCCGAGGCCGTGATTTTCGTGAGCCGCCTCGCGCTGTGCTACCGCCAGCGTTTCCACAAGGACATCGTCGTCGACCTGGTCGGCTACCGGCGCCTGGGCCATAACGAGGCGGACGAGCCCGCGGCGACACAACCCCTCATGTACCGGGTGATCCGCGAGCACGCGCCCGTGCGCGATCTGTATGGCCGGCGGCTGGTCGCCGACGGGGTGCTCGGCGCCGGAGATGCCGCGCAACTGGCGGAACAATACCGGCAGGCTCTCGACGAGGGCCGCCACCAGGTGCATCCCTCGCTGGGCATGATTGGCAACAAATACACGGTCGACTGGTCGCGCTACCAGGGCGTCGATGCGGGCGCAGCGGTCCGGACCGCACTCACGCCCTCGAAGCTTGCAGCCCTGGGTAAACGCCTTCTGGAGTATCCGGAAGGCTTCACCCTGCATCCGCGCGTGGCGCAGATACTCGCCAATCGCGGCAAGATGCTTGCCGGGGAGCTGCCGCTCGACTGGGGTTGCGCCGAAACGCTCGCCTACGCCTCGCTCCTGGACGAAGGCAGTGCGGTGCGCCTGTCGGGGCAG
>DATFUG010000410.1:0-3672 GCA_035261025.1 Steroidobacteraceae bacterium
CCGCCGCCATGTACGCCGCAATGTGCGGCGGAACCAGTGGCACCTTGTAGTCCGTCTCGAACAGCGACAGTGTGCCGGCCCAGTCGTCGAGCTTCACCGAACCGGAACGCCAGAACACTTCGAAAGCCGCGCCGCGCGCGACCAGTGCGATGACACTATAGGGAATGCGCTCCAGCCAGCCGATAACCGTCGATATCGGGCCGCCACCCTTGGCCGCCGCGGGAGTTTGTGGTGTTGAATTCATGTCCCGGGCCTCATTCAGTTTTTTTGCCTGGCGACGCGGCCTCGATCCGCACGAATCCGGCGGGGAGAATCTCTTTGGCCAGGAGCCCGGCGATCTCTTGCGCCTCTCCGAGCGCCGCGGCGGCGTTGATCGCCTGCTCGGCCTCTTGCCCGAGGAGCACTGCCTCCAGAAAGCCGGCCACGGCGGCGCCGAGGGGTGCGAGCTTCACGCCCGCCTCGGCGCGCCACAGCGCGTAACGGTAGCTGCCGGCCTGCTGGACCAGGATCGCGAGCGCCTCGACATCCTCCGCGAGGATCGCCTCGCGCAGCCGGTCGACCGGGTAGTTCGCATGATGCAGGCGCAATGAGGCCGCAAAGTGCAGCCGCACGCCCCCCGCAATGAGCAGGCTTCGTGCGCCGGCCAGACGGCCCGCGTGCTGCCGGCCCAGCTCATCGAGCTGCCACTCGAAGCGCGCCAGCTCGGCAAGATAAGGGAGCGCCTCCGTGCCGGGAAAACCATCGATGGATGACGGGAAGTCCGCGCCATAGTCATCCAGCTGCGGCGCCTCAGGGGGCCGGGCGCGTGCATAGGCCACGGCCATGCGGTCGAAGAAGGCCTCGCCCACGAGAAGCTCGACCGCCTTGAAACTCGATCGCAAGGCATTGCTCAGCGCACCGAGCACCGTATTGCGATGGACGCGCAGGCCGACACTGCCCGGGTGAGCGCCGGCAAACAGGTCCTCGGGGAGGTCCTGCGCCTCCCTGTCGGCCGCGAGCAGCGCCGCAGCCATCCGCGACTGCAGCACGGCGAGCGATGGTCCATTGAGCGTGTTAATGGGCGCGGGCATGGGTGGCCAGCCGCCGGTGGCCGGGCGTCGCTGCATACGCTGGCGCACGCCGCGCATTCAAATCGAGAAACGATTGCGCACGCGCCGCTTGCTCCTGCAGCACCTCGAATGCGGGCAGGCGCGTATCCCACTCGATCAGGGTCGGGCGCGCGCCAAAGTGCTGGATGGTCTGCTCGTACAGGGCCCAGACCGCCTCACAGATGCGATCGCCGTGATCGTCAATGCGCAACTCCTCACCGGTCGCGGCCTGGACGACAGCGTGCCCGGCCAGGTGGATCTCGGCAACGCTGGCGGGATCCAGCGCGCCACACCAGTCCGCGAGTACTGCGCCCGCATCGCTGCTCTGATTGCAGGCGCTGACGTACACGTTGTTGACATCGAAGAGCACGCCGCAGCCTGTGCGGCGCGCGAGCGCGGCGAGGAATTGTGCTTCCGGAATGACCGAGGCGGCAAAGCGCAGATAGGTGGAAGGATTCTCGACCAGGATCGCCGTACCCAGCACCTGCTGCACCCGCTCGACATTGCGGCAGACGATGTCCAGCGCTTCCTCGGAATACGGGAGCGGCAGGAGGTCGGGCAGGTACTGCCCGCCGTGAACGCTCCAGGAAAGATGATCCGAAACGAGTCCAGGCTCAAGGCGGCAGCGCAGCTGCCGCAGGCGCTCCAGATGCGCCCGATCGACCCCTCCGGCCGAGCCCAGTGAGAGTCCGACCGCGTGCAGCGACAGCGGGTAATTTTCGCGCACACGCTCGAGTTCGGCGAGCGCGCTGTCATTGGCCATGAAATTTTCGGGATGGACCTCGAACCACGCCGCTTGCGGACGTGTCGCCAGCACTTGTCCATGGTGCGGCATCCGCAACCCGATCCCGGCCTGCGCCGGGATCGGGTTCGTTGCAGAGCTTTCGCTCATTACATCTTCGTCAGGCTGCCACCGGCGAGCTTGGCGCAGACACCAGACGGAAGCGAGACAAACGAGGCTTTGTCCATGTCCTTGGTCGCCTGGCCGGCGCAGGAATGCGTCCCCGCCGCGCAGTCGTTCTTGCCGGCCTTGGCCACACCAAAGCATTTTTCCATGGCGGGCTTGTCCATCTTCTTGGCTTCGTCGGCGAAAGAGGCCGTGCTGACCAGGGCCAGCGCGGCGGCGCCGAACATCGCGGAAACAGTAAGGCTCTTCAATGAAGTCGCTGACATGATGTACTCCGATGGTTGGTTGCTAACTTGTATGCCGTGGCGCCCGGCCGAGGTCGGGCCAGGCCACGACTACCCCTATATCGTTGCGGAGAGATGAAGGTTACAACATCATCGGCTCCATGGCCTCCGAGACCCAATCCCAGTTGCAGGAGGCGGCATGGGCCCGATTGATGAGCGCCGCCCAGCAGGGCGACGCGAATTGTTATGAGCAGCTGCTACACGGCATCACGCCGTTCATAAGAAGCCTGACGCGACGGTACTGCCGCAATCCGCAGCTGGCCGAGGACGTGGTGCAGGACGTCCTGTTGACGGTGCACCGGATCCGGCACACCTGGGACCCGCGCCGCCCGTTCAGTCCCTGGCTGGCCTCCATTGCCGCGCGCCGTGGGATCGATCGCATAAGGCGCGATTCGCGCATCGCCCGCCATGAAGTCAGCGACGAGCTGGCGCTTGAAACCTTTGCCGTGCCCGCGACGAATAATGAATCGGGAGCCTTGCGCGCCGTCGAGGCCATTGAGCCGCTCCTGGCGGCGCTCCCGGAACGGCAACGCCGGGCCCTCGAGGCGATCAAGATCCGCGGGCTGTCGCTGGCACAGGCGGCCAGCGAGTCGGGCCAATCCGTGGGTGCTGTGAAGGTCAACGTCCATCGCGCGGTCAAGGCCCTGCGCGCACTGGTGGGTACTGAGCACAAAACGGAAGACCAATAGTTGCAGCCACGATGACTGAGCGAACGACAGACGAGCTGATTGGGGCGCTGCGCCGGGGCCTGGCACCGGTGCGCCCGCTCCCTCGGCCCGTGTTCCGGGCAGCGCTGTGGCTGGGCCTGGTCACGGCGATCGTCAGCGCCGCCCTGCTGCGCTGGGCCAACCCGGCGATCATTGCCGCGCGCACGGCCGAGCCGCGCCTGGCGCTCGAATGTGCCGCTGCCCTCCTTACCGGCATCACTGCCGTGGTGGCGGCGTTCTACCTCAGCCTGCCCGATCACACCCGCCTGTGGCGCTACGCGCCGCTTCCGCCACTGCTGCTGTGGATCGCGACCAGCGGCCTGGGCTGCCTGCAATACGGCGCTGGTCTCGGGCCTGCCGGCGACCGGCTCGGCGAGAGCCGCCATTGCTTCATGTTCATCGTCCTGATCAGCGCACCGCTGTCAGTGCTGCTCTACGGAGTGCTGCGGCGCGCGCGCCCGCTGGAACCGCTCCCCGTGGCGCTCTGCGCCGCGCTCGGAGTCGCCGCGCTTGCAGCCTTCGTGCTGCAGTTCTTTCATCCCTTCGACACGACGGTGGTGGATCTGTCGGCGCATCTGGCCGCCGTCGCCGTGGTCGTAGCGCTTGCGGGGCTGTCGCGCAGGGCACTGGCCTGAGGAATCTTCGCGTCGCCTTTCGGCGACGGGTGCAAGTTGCGAGAGCCCATG
>DATFUG010000411.1:0-6417 GCA_035261025.1 Steroidobacteraceae bacterium
GCTGCCAAAGTTCGAGGTGGTGGTGCCGGAGAAGGAACACGGCGCCCACGTCGATGCGGCCGCGCGCATCGAGCGCCCCGGCACCTATTTCCTGCAGGCCGGTTCCTATCGCAACCAGGCCGATGCCGAGCGCGTCCAGGCGCGACTCGCGCGCCAGAACATCAGCGCCAACGTGCAACGCGTGGCGCTCGATGCGGATGTCTGGTACCGCATCCGGATCGGCCCGATCAAGGATCTGGGACAGCTCAATCGCGTGCGCCAGCAGCTGCAGGCCGCCGAGATCGACTCGCTCGTGATCCGCGTCGAGGACTAGGCCGGCTACCAGCGCACGCCCTGCGGGCGGCCGTACTTGCTGTCGATCAGCGCGTAGAGCGCGACGGTAAAGCGGTCCGCTTCCGCCCCCGTCATGTGCGACCACTCCGGCAGGGTATATCCCCGCAGCTGCGGATAGTCCTCATAGTAGATGCCAGGCGCGCCGGTCTTGGCCAGCAGCACGTCCCAGGTCGCGGCACGCGGGAAAGTGCGCTGCTCATATGCCAGGTATTCGCCGTTGCTCGGCTCGCGCAGGAACAGCACGGGTACGCCGCGCGCGCGCAACTTCGCCACCGCCGCCACGGAGCGCGCGATCTGGGTATCGAGTGTGCTCTTATGTTCGGCCGCTTCGGCCGGCGTCGGCGGCGGATCGTGGAAATCCTCGTCCCAGATACGCCGCGCCAGCGCGCGGTACTCCGGATCGTTCTCCAGCTTGCTCCACATCCGGTTGTTGCGGTCGGCTTCCGTCTGGCTGAGCTTGCGCACCATAGTGGACGCCTTGCGGCCGGGGCGCAGCGGCCAGGCTTGGCGCTTGATTACGGTGAACAGCGCGAAGTCGGAATCGTAGAAAGCAAAGTACGGCTCGACTAGGTGCATGGAGAGCCACTTGCCGACACGATCAGAGGGTGACTCGCGCTTCAAATACTTTAGCCACCGCCCCCCTCCGTGGAATTCGTAGCCCATGAAAAACAACTCGGGCGCAACGCCGACCAGTACGCGCCCGTGGAATTTCTGGTCGTCGGCGAGATCCTCAAGTGCGAACATGGGCGAAGTGCCGACGACCGCAAGCTGGATCGGCCGGCGTCCCGACAGGCGTTCCCATACCGGCAGCTGTACGTCGAAATAGGTGCGCGAGGATGCGACGAGCACGGTGGCATCCTGCCCCGTGGTGTCGACCCGCCGCCGCTGAATGGCCCACAGGGCGCTGTCATCGCGGTAGCTCGGCGTCACGCCGTAGTCGCGCCAGTACCACTCCCACCCGCCGCAAAGCAGCAGTGCGAGCGCGGTTGCGGCGAGCAGCGTTTTTCCCCACGGCCGGTCGGGGACCGGGCGCTCGGGCACGGGCTGCGCGACGCCCGGGCGGTCGGCCGCAGTCAGCCGCGTCGCCAACGGTTCCGGCGCCCCGCCGTGGCTAGAACTGGAAGTAGATGAAGGCATTGCCCGTGCCCTGCGAGATGATGATGACGAAGATCATGAGGCCCCAGGTGGCCGCCACCAGTGCCGGATGCGCACGTGCCAGCACCGACTCGAGCGTGCGCTTGCGCATCAGCCAGTGGCTGAGAACGATGCCGGTCACGACCAGCGGCACCACCACCAGAAATACGGTGTCGAGGATCGGCTTGGCCGCGCCATTCTGTCCGGACATGCCGCGCAGCACCTGCCAGGCCGTGCCGAAACTCTTGGCGCGGAAAAATACCCAGGTCACGTTGACGAGCATCCACGTCAGCAGACCCAAAATGAGGGTCGCCAGGGGTCCGGGCCGGTAGCCCGCGAAGCGCCCGCGCAGGACCCGCTCGGCCGAGAGGTACAAGCCGTGCAGTCCGCCCCAGACCACGAAGGTCCAGTTCGCGCCGTGCCACAGCCCGCCCAGCAGCATCGTGCCCATCAGTGCGAAGTAAGTGCGCGCCGGCCCGCAGCGGTTACCGCCCAGCGGAATGTACAGGTAGTCCCGGAGCCAGGAAGACAGCGTGATGTGCCAGCGGCGCCAGAAATCTGAAAATCCCACGGCCGCATACGGAAAGCGGAAATTATCCGGCATCGCGAAGCCGAGGCACAGGGCGGCACCGATCGCCGTCGTGGAGTAGCCGGCGAAATCGCAGAAGATCTGCCCGCTGAAGGCCAGGGTGCCGAGCCAGGCATCGAGGGCACCCGGGGAACTGGTGGCGTCGTAGACCCGCTCAGCGGCGTTCGAGAGGAAGGTGTCGGCCAGCACGACCTTCTGGAACAGGCCGAGCGTCATCAGCGCCAGGCCGAAGCGCAACTGCTGCGCGCTCGCGCGCCGCTCCTGCTCGAATTGGGGCACGAGCTCGGTGGGCCGCATGATCGGGCCGGCCACCAGGTGAGGGAAGAACGTCACGAACAGGGCGTAGTCCAGGAAATTACGTGCCGGCAGGGCGCGGCGCAGGTAGACATCGAGCGTGTAGGACATCGTCGCGAAGGTGTAGAAGGAGATGCCGACCGGCAGCACGATGTCGAACGCGGGCGGCTGGTAGGCAACGCCCAGCGCGGACATCAGCGCCGCAAAATTGTGCAGCAGGAAGGTGCCGTACTTGAAGTACAGCAGCATGCCGAGATTCGCCACCACCGACAGCAGCATCCAGGTGCGCCGCTTTGCCGCGCCCTCGGCCCGCACCAGCGCCTGGGCGGCGAACCAGTCGACGATGGTCGAGACCCACAGCAGGATGATGAACGGCGGATTCCAGGCGGCGTAGAACACGTAGCTCGCGAGCAGCAGGTTGATCTTGCGGGTTTTCCACGGGAGCGGCAGGGAGTGCAACGCGAGCACAAACGCGAAGAACACTGCAAACGTGAGTGTGTTGAACACCATGAGACGTGAACCCTGATTTGCCGCGCGGAGCGCCGCTTGTCGTTGCTGTTAGGCGCCTGCGTCGGCTGTGAGGCCATGCTGACATCGATTGTGGCCTTGCGCCAGCGCGTGGCAGGGCTCCGATCGGCGTGCATTGAAGCGCCAACTGACAGAGTTTTGTCTTCCTACCTTGACATGATGTATATATTTCTTTACTTTATGTATAGATAACAGTACTCCAGTGGGTGAAAATCATGTCTTTTCGGGAAAAGAGCGCGTGGATCACCTTTGTCCTGCTGCTGGCCTTTGGGATCTACTTCGGCGGCATCGCCAGACACGCAATAAACCCAACGGCTCCTCACGCCAACTTTTTCCAGTTGTTCGTGCTGCTGGTGGTGACGATTGTGGTCGTGGAGGTCATCACCCATGTGCTCATCGCCATCCGTTCGCCCGGAGAAGCAAGGACTCCACGGGATGAGCGGGAGCGCCTGATCGAACTGCGCTCAATTCGTCCCGCGTACTTCGTGTTGCTGGTGGGCGCATTCCTCTCGATAGTCACGATGCATCTCGGTGTCGGCACCTGGATGCTCGTGAACTGCGTGCTGTTTGCGATCTGGATCGCGGAGCTGACCCGCTACGGCTCGCAGCTCTACCACTACCGTCGTGGCGCCTGAGGTGAGCGCCAGCCCCGTCAGCAATCACATCCGGCGGCTGCGCTTCGAACACCAGGAAATGACGCAGCAGGCGCTGGCCGAGCGCATAGGCGTGACGCGTCAGACCGTGAACGCGATTGAACTGGGAAAGTATTCACCCTCGCTCGAGGTCGCGTTTCGCATCGCCGAGGTGTTCGCGCAACCGCTGGAAGCGGTGTTCCAGTATCGGGAGCCGCTCAACCCTCGGCGCCGTGGCTGATCCCGATGCCCAGGGGTCGGAGCTTCGTGAACGCGGCAGTCTCACTATCCCCGGTAACGGAGGCCGTTGATCACGGCATTGGTGGCCTCCACGTCGCTAAGCGCCTCATCCGACAGACGATAGAGCGTGCGACTCCGGACTTTGAGGAGTTCTGCGATGAGGAAATCCGAGCCCAGCCCTGAGTCAAGAATTGCCAGCGGGTTCGTTCGATCGTCTATACCGAAATTCGCGATCATGCTGGCGAGTCGCGATCTCGTCTCCTCATCCGAGAGCTTCTTGTCGCCCGGGAGGTTTGCGAAGGAGCGCTCGATAGCCTCGAATGAAACATCTTGAATGGTGGCGTGAATCTTCGTCAGGTACTGGCGCGATTCCTCGTCCAGCTGCCCCGGGGTGAGCGCAAGCATGAATGCTCTGCCCGTTGGCCCTGCGTTCTGCATCATGAATGACGTCACGCGGGAGAACGTTTCGTAGTTGGGGGATGCCGACAGGGCAGCGCTGACGGCCGTTACCGAATCCGGGGAGCCAAGCCAGCCCAATATTTCCAATGTTCGCTTCGCAACCGAGCGATCTTGGAGCTTGCTGCTCAGCGCCCGCTCGGCATCGGCACCGTAGGCGCCGTACAGGAAGACGCAGACCAGCGTACCGTTGAGCTCGAGTGCATGCTGCGGTATGAACACCTTCTGGTCGGACCGGAGGAAGGCGCTGCCAATCAGATCGAGCACACGAGGATCGTGATCCTCGGCGGCAGCGTGGGCGAATTCAAAAAGCTCCTGCCAATTGAATGCAACAATGGAAGCACGCGGATCAAGGCGAAACAGCGCATCCCGGGCCAACGCCTTGCCATCTCCTTCATCGTGCTCGTGCACGAAATATCCGACGTCCAGCAGGATCAGATCGCTGGGCCGGCCTTGCGCTATCTCCGCCTTGAGCTGGCGCCGCAGTATCGGCAGTACCTGCGTTTGGTTCGCGGTGAAGAACTGCCATGCGGCATCCATCTGCCTGTTGTAGGAGTCGTTTACTGCTGCGCTCTGGCCCGCCTTTATGGCTCGAAGCTGATTCAGCCGAACTGACGTTTCCTCCTCAAGCGTGGCAGCACTGACCGCACCCAGGGTCACTGCAAGCAGCGCACCGAGACCAAGCAGCAGCCCGACTCTTCGGTGGAAGGGACGCTTTGCCATTGGCCTGCACTCCACTACGGTATTTTCGAGACAAGGTTCCGCAGGCCATCACGCGGTCTGTCAGGTAAATCGGCGCTGAGCGGGCGGACAGCCGCTACCAGGACGTTTCCATGCAACAGGAGACTTTCGCCACGGGGCGAGTTGGGATCCACGTATTGAAGCCAACGCACGGCCCGACAGCCTCCTGGTCCAGCCGTCGCCTGCTCAGTCAGAGCCGCCCCCGCTCAATCCTCGGCGCCGTGGCTGATCTCGATGCCCAGTGACCGGAGCTTGCGGTACAGGTGGGTGCGCTCCATGCCGACTCGCTTGGCGAGCAGCCCGACCTTGCCACCGCACAGCTGGAGCTGCTGCTGCAGGTAGGCACGCTCGAAGTGCTCACGCGCCTCGCGCATCGGGAGCGCCAGCAGGTCCTGCTTGACCAGGGGTGCGTCGATCGGTGCCTGCGCGGCGAGTTCGCCTTCGACTTCCTCGAGTGAGATCTCCTCGCTTCCGCCGCGCAGCAGCAGCCGGCGCAGGAGATTGCGCAGCTCGCGCAGATTGTCGGGCCAGGGGTAATTGCGCAGCCGGTTCTGGGCGGCAACGCTGCAGCGGCGAAACTGCAGCTTCTCGCCGGCGGTCAGCTGATCGATGCACTGGCGCAGCAGCTCGGGCACGTCTTCAGCGTAATCACGGAGCGGAGGCACGCGCAGCGGCAGCGCCGAGAGCTGGGCGTACAGTTCGCGGCCCAGCGTTGCACCGCCGGCACGAGCTTCAATGCCCGGCAAGGCGGTGGCGATGAAGCGCACATCGCACTTGACGGGTTGTGGGGCCCCGTTCCGCATGAAGCTGCCGGTCTCGAGGATCCCGGCCAGCAGTCCGCGCACGCCCTCGGGCAGTTCTTCGATATCGCCGATATAGAGAGTGCCACCGTTGGCCTGGTCGATGAGCCCAGGCTGACCGCGGCCTCCGAGCAGCGCAGCGGCGGCCAGATCGGCCTGGAGTGCACGCGCGTTCCAGGTGACTAAGGGGCCCGCGGCGCGCGGGCCCGACTGGTGTACGAATCGGGCCAGCGCTTCGGTCTCGCTGCCGGGCTCGGCGATCAGCAGCAGTGGGGCGGGAAAGGCGGCGAGGCGCAGCAGTTCGGAGCGCAGCTGCTGGGCGATGCGGCTGCGGCCCTGGAGCGGCGCCGTGGTGCGCGCGCTGCTGAAGCCGCCGGACTGGCGCGTGCGGCGCGCGTCGAGCGCGCGCTTGACGGTCGGCAGGAGCTTGGCGAGCGACAGGGGCTTCTCGATGAAGTCAAAGGCACCGAGCCGCGTGGCCTCGACCGCGGTCTCGACGGTCCCGTGACCGGACATCATGACGACCGGACAATCATGGCGCGCATCGCCCGACCACTCGCGCAGCAGCGTGATGCCGTCGGTATCGGGCATCCAGATGTCGAGCAGCACCAGGTCCGGCGCGCTGCGCGCGCGCGCGGCGCGCGCCTGTACGGCATCGGCGGCCACGTCG
>DATFUG010000412.1:0-5339 GCA_035261025.1 Steroidobacteraceae bacterium
GCAGCATGACGCGCGCGGCAACGCCGTATGGCAGTGGGCGGTGGAATCGGGCCGTCATGCGATCGAGAACACCACGCATCTGCTGCGGCGCCTCGAAGTGCCCGGCCTGAAGCTCGAGGACGATCCGGAAGTACTGAAGGAAAAGGCCGAAGGGCAACAGCCGGGCGATCCTGCCGGCCCCGCCAGCGTGACCGGCTACGATCCTTATGGCGCCGCCGCCGGGGCCAAGGTGCCGAAAGTTGCCGCCAAACCTCCACCGGCTGCGAAGTCCGCGCCTGCGATAAAGGCCCCTCCGGCCACCAGGCCGCCCCCGGCTACGAAGCCCGCCCCCGGGACGAAACCGGCTCCGTCGCTGCTGCAACGGCTGTTTCGGCGGGATTGAGCGGGTCGATGTAGTCGACGCCCGCGGCGGCCAGCCAGCGGCTCGCGGCCGCGGAATCCACGCGCTTGGCGATGCAGTGCAGCCCGAGGACGCGCGCGATCTGCGTGCAGGCGGACAGCAGGGCCCGCGGGTAGCGATCCTGCATCGCCGCCGACGTGAGCTCGGCGTTCAGCTTGAGCATGCGGATGGCCTTGTGGCGCAGCAGCTTCAGGGCCGCCTCGTTGATCACGAAATCGTCGAGTATCACGTGGCAATGCCGGCGCTCGCAGATCTCGAGCAGCGGCCGCAGGCGCGCGGCCGGGCCGGTCCAGGCGGCGGCGGGCAGGAGCAGCATCATCACGCCTTCGTCGAGCTCGTTGCGGGTCAGGCACGATTCGATGCGCTGGGCAAAGCGCGGATCGTGGGCCGCGGCCGCAGAGATGGCGACGGCAAAGCTGGAGGGCTTGGCGGCGTGTCGCTGGCGATTCTGGACCAGCCAGTCGCTGACGCGCTCGAACACGGAGGCGTCGTGCTGCGCGTCGATGGCCGGGGTCGAAATCTCGTAGCGTCGGGTGACACTGCCGGACTGCAGCCGGGTATAGGCGCGGGCACGAATCGGCATGCCATCGGGCAGCTCGGCGGTGCTGACGCTCTCGGGCGTGGCACGCGCAGGCGCGCCGCGCCTCTCGACCTTGGGGGCCAGCAGCATGCTGAATCGCTGCAACAGCGCACGGAGCGGCGGAGTGATGAAGCGCGACTCATCAACCGGGCCACCCTCGATGAGGGCAAATCCCAGTCCGCTGCAGCCACCCAGTGGATCGCGGGCCGCGAGAAATAGTGCGCGGCGTCCGTCCTCGAGCTTGCGATGAATGCAGTGGCGCTGCAGTTCGAGGGCGAACATATCGAGCGCGTCGTGCACCAGGGCGTGCTCATCGGGGCCGATCGAGCCGGCGCTCATCCACAGGGTTTCACCGGCCGAGTCATGGAGCGAAAACGCCAGCGGCCTACGGGATCGAAGTGCCTGCAGCAGCGTGGCGCCCAGTTCATTGAAGGACGGAGGCGCCATGCCGGAGGCTGTGATCACCGACAGCTTGGACATGGTGGCGATCATGGGGTATGAGTGCATCTGTCGCCGTGACGGCACTCCCGTTCCACCGCGAAGACGGCGAATTCGGTAAACTTGTCATATTGTGTCGCGGCTTCGCTGGAGGTCTGCTGGTGTACCGGGCGCCCGTCGCCGACCTGCGTTTCGTGCTGGATTCGCTCCTCGAAGCCGGCGAACTGGCGCGGCTGCCCCGCTTTTCCGAGTACTCGGCCGACCTCGCCGCCGCCGTGCTCACCGAGGCCGACCGTTTCGCCAGCGACGTGCTGGCGCCCCTGAACGCCCCCGGCGATCGTCAGGGTGCGGCCTGGACGAGTGACGGGGCCACCACGCCCGCCGGATTTCGCGAGGCTTACCAACAGTACGTCGAGGGCGGGTGGCCGCTGCTGGGCATCGACACCGCGCACGGCGGGCAGGGTGCGCCGCAGGTGCTCAGCACCGCGGTGGAGGAAATCTGGTGCGGCGCCAATGTCGCGTTCATGCTCTGCCCGCTGCTCTCGCGCGGCGCCATTGAAGCGCTGCTGATCGCCGGTTCGCCGCAATTGCAGGCGGCGTATCTGCCGAAGATGATCACCGGCCACTGGGCGGGGACAATGAATCTCACCGAACCGCAGGCCGGATCGGACCTGGGTGCCATCCGCACGCGCGCCGCGCCGGCCGAAGACCACTATCTGCTCACGGGCCAGAAGATCTTCATCACCTATGGTGATCACGATCTGGCCGAGAACATCGTGCACCTGGTGCTCGCGCGCATCGAGGGCGCGCCCGCCGGCGTGAAGGGCCTGTCGCTGTTCGTCGTGCCCAAGTTCCTGCCGGACGCTGCGGGCAATCCCGGCCGGCGCAATGACGTGCGCTGCGTGTCGATCGAGCACAAGCTGGGGATCCATGCCAGCCCGACCTGCGTGCTGGCGTACGGGGACACGGGCGGTGCGTCCGCATTCCTGGTCGGCGAGGCCAACCGCGGTCTCGAGTGCATGTTCATCATGATGAATGCGGCACGCCTGTCCGTGGGCCTGCAGGGCGTCGGTCTGGCCGAGAGCGCGCGCCAGCGCGCGACTGAGTGGGCGCGCAACCGGGTGCAGGGACGGCCCGTGGGTGTCGCGGGCGACAAGCCGCTGACGATCATCCGCCACCCGGACGTGCAACGCATGCTACTGACCATCCGCTCGGGTGTCGAGGCGATGCGGGCGCTGGCGATGTACGCCGCGCTGCAGCTCGATCGCGCGCATGCGTTGCCCGACGCCGGCGCGTGCGCCGCGGCGCTGGCGCGCGGCGAGCTGTTGATCCCCATCGTCAAGGCCTGGGGAACGGAGTACGGCACGGAACTGGTGTCGCTGGGCCTGCAGGTGCACGGCGGCATGGGTTACATCGAAGAGACGGGCATCGCCCAGACCCTGCGCGACGCGCGCATCACCACGATCTACGAAGGCACGACCGCGATCCAGGCCAACGATCTGCTCGGCCGCAAGCTGATGCGCGACTCGGGGGCGGCGTTGCGATCGCTCCTGGACGAGTTCGATGCTGAATTGACCGGCTACCGTTCGGGCGGCGGTGCGGCTGCCGGGTCGGCCGCGCTGCCGCCGATTGTCGCCGCGGCGCGCGAGGGCTTGAGCCAGCTGCGGGCTGCGGCGGGCACGCTGATGCCGCAGCTGCGCGCCGCACCCGCTGCCGCCTACGCCGTCAGCGTGCCGTTCCTGCGCCTGTGCGGGATCGTGCTCGGGGGCTGCCTGATGGCGCGCGCGGCGCACATTGCCGCGCGGCAGCTCGCGGCGGGCGGCCCCGAGCGCGCGTTCATGCGCGCCAAGCTGCAGACGGCCGCATTCTACTGCGCGCAGATCCTGCCGCAGGCGCTCGCCCTGTCGCGCACGGTGCGCACAGGGGGCGCCAGTGTCGCCGACGCCGATGTGGAGCTGATCTGATCGGAGACGCTCAGCCCAGCATCATGAGCTGTGCGTTGCCTCCGGCCGCGGCCGTGTTGGTGCTGATCGACACCTCTTCCAGCAGCGCTTCCAGCGCATAGTCCTCTGCTCCTGCGGCCAGGCCGCTCACCGAGACGCCCTGGATCTGTCGGATCGGTCCCTCGAGTGCCGCAAGCTCCCGGGCGGTCGCCTGCAACGGGGCCACGTCCCCTTCGAACAGCACGGCCGCGAACGGCACTGCCAGGCGCCAGTCATCGCAGCGTTGCAGCAGCCCACGGCACTCTGGCGGGAGCCCGGCGAGCTCGGCGGCGGCCGGATTGTCGGCCTGGAGGATCGCGCTGTTGCCGGTGGCCAGGATCGCGCCGAGCTGCACCAGCGCGCCAAAACGGGTCTGCGCGAGCGCCACGATGACGCCGCGCGGCCGCACGGCCCTCACGTTGCGCTCACCGACGGGCCCGGGAAGTTCGCGCGCCGCGCCGAGGCGCGTGCGGCGCAGGTACTGCGCCACGCGCTCCGCGGCAGCCTCCTGGCCGTGCGCTTCGAGAAAACGGCCATACGCCACGGCGGCCGGGGGCGGGGCGGGCTCGATGTCGCCGGGCTTCGCCGCCTCCGGTTCATCGGGGCTTCGCGTGAGCAAGCGCTCGAGGTACCAGGGGCCGCCCGCCTTGGGTCCGGTGCCCGACAGCCCGGTGCCGCCGAAGGGCTGGACGCCCACCACGGCGCCGATGATGTTGCGATTGACGTAGACGTTTCCGGCGGCGATGCGTCGCGTCACCTGCGCAATCGTTTCATCGATGCGGGTGTGCAGGCCGAAGGTCAGGCCGTACCCGGTCCGGTTGATGGCGTCGATGAGTGCCTCGAGATCACGGCGCCGATAGCGCAGCACATGCAGCACCGGACCGAAGACTTCCCGCGGGACGTCGGACGGGCCGCCAATCTCAATCAGTGCCGGGGCAATGAAGCTGCCGTGCGCGGCGGCGGGCGGGAGCTCCGACTGTTCGATCGCGTGACCCTTCGCGCGCATGGCCTCGATGTGCGCGCTGATCATCGCCCCGGCTTCGGCGCTGATAACGGGACCAACGTCCGTTGGCAGCCGGTCGGGATTGCCGATGACGAGCTCGCGCATCGCGCCCCTGAGCATTGCGAGCACCTGCCCGGCGATATCCTCCTGCAGGCAAAGGATCCGCAGGGCCGAGCAACGCTGTCCCGCGCTGTCGAAAGCCGAGGCGAGCACATCGCCCACCACCTGCTCGGGCAGCGCCGAGGAATCCACGATCATGGCATTCTGGCCGCCGGTCTCGGCGATGAGCGGTACGGGTCGGTTCCCGGGTCCGAGGCGGCCCGCCAGCTGGCGCTGGATCAGGCGCGCGACTTCGGTGGAGCCGGTGAACATCACGGCGCAGGTCGCGCTGTGGGCGACCAGCGCGGCGCCGATGTCGCCCGCTCCGGGCAGGAATTGCAGCACTCCTGAGGGAATCCCGGCCTCCAGCAGCACCTGCACCGCGGCGGCGGCGATCAGGGGCGTCTCCTCCGCGGGCTTGGCGAGCACGGGGTTGCCGGCGGCGAGGGCGGCGGCGACCTGGCCGGTGAAAATCGCCAGTGGAAAATTCCAGGGTGAGATGCAGACCACCGGGCCCACCGGCCGGTACTTGCCCCTGCGCAGGCGCTCGCGCGCCCGGGCGCCGTAGTAGCGCAGGAAGTCGACCGCCTCGCGCACTTCGGAGATGGCATTGGGCAGCGACTTGCCGGCTTCGCGCACGATGAGCCCGAGGAGCATCGAAGCGCGCGCCTCGAGCAGGTCCGCCGCGCGCCCCAGGGCCCCAGCGCGCGCCTCCGGTGCCGTCGCGGCCCAGGCCGCCGCCGCCGCCGCGGCGCCCGCGCAGGCGGCACTCACCTCCTCCAAAGTGGCGTCGCGGACGCTACCGACGAGGTCGCGATGATCGGCGGGATTGCGCAC
>DATFUG010000413.1:0-4584 GCA_035261025.1 Steroidobacteraceae bacterium
TGCTCGCTCCGGGCGAGCGCTTCCTGTAGAGTGCGCCCGAGTTTGTCGAATACGCGGGCGTCGGTCCCGCGTGCCGAGGTTCTACTGAGTCCCGATCGGGACCAATCTGCCCCTCCTGCAAACCTTCTACGCCAGGCGGCCAAAGTGCCGTCTGACTGGCGCAGGATCTTTTTAATTTGGCTGTTGTTGCCCGTACCGACAGTGCGGTTCGCGCTCCGGGCATCCTTGGAGTATTTACTTGTCTTTTGAAACGTTCAATCTTCATCCCTCATTGCTGCGCGCCGTCGGCGACGCCGGCTACACCGTGGCCACGCCGATCCAGTTGCGCGCCATACCGGTCGTGCTCGAAGGGCGCGATCTGCAGGCGGCGGCCCAGACCGGCACCGGCAAGACCGCGGCCTTCGCATTGCCCCTGCTGCATCGCCTGCACGAATCGCAGCCCGCCCCGCGGGGCGCACGCGCGCCGCGCGTGCTGGTGCTGGTGCCCACGCGTGAGCTGGCCGCGCAGGTCGCCGAGGCGTTCCGGGACTACGGACGCTATGTCGCTCAGCGCACGGTACTGATCTTCGGCGGCGTCAGCCCGAAGCCGCAGGTCCAGGCGCTTGCGCAAGGCGTCGATATCGTTATCGCTACGCCCGGCCGCCTGCTCGATCACCTGCAGATGAAACTCGTCGACCTCTCGCACATCGAAGTGCTGGTGCTCGATGAAGCCGATCGCATGCTGGACATGGGTTTCATTCGCCCGATCCGCAGGCTGATCGCCGCGCTACCCAAGCAGCGGCAGAACCTGCTGTTCTCGGCAACCTTTTCCAACGAGATTCGCGAGCTGGCGCGCGGCATCCTGCGCGACCCGCAGACGATTGACGTCGCGCCGCGCAATGCGCCGGTCGACCTGGTCGATCATCGCGTCTATCACGTGGACACTGCCAACAAGCACCCGCTGCTCTCGCGCATCATCAGCGACGGCCGGGGTCGTCAGAGCCTGGTGTTCACACGCACCAAGCACGGCGCCAATCGCCTGGCCGAGCGCCTGGAGCGCGACGGCCTGCGTTGTGCAGCGATCCACGGCAACAAGTCACAGGGTGCACGCACGCGCGCGCTCGACGATTTCAAGCAGGGCCGCATTCAGGTGCTGGTGGCGACCGATATCGCCGCGCGCGGACTCGACATCACCGAGCTGCCGCACGTGGTGAATTTTGAACTGCCGCACGTGCCGGAAGACTACGTGCACCGCATTGGACGTACCGGCCGAGCCGGACGCACGGGCGAAGCGGTGTCGCTGGTGAGTCGTGACGAGCGCGAGCGTCTGCGCGCAATCGAGAAAATGCTCGGCCGCCCGATTCCAGTCGCGGCCTGAGTCAATTGTCCACGGCGACGATGTCCGCGGTCTGGGCGCCGAACGACACCTTGTCTCCCACGCCCTTGCCCATCAGCATTGCCGCCAGTGGCGAGACATAACTGATCAGGCCGGCGGCCGGATCTGCCTCGTCTTCGCCGACCAGCTGAAAGGTGCGCTCGGAGCCGTCGGCGAGCCGCAGGCGTGCACGCGCGCCAAAGCGCACCTGTCCGGGGTGGGGCGCGGCTTTCACGAGGCGGGCGCTGTCCTTCCGGGCCTGGAAATAGCGCAGATCGCGTGCGATGCGCGCCAGCGCCGCCGTGTCTGCCGCCGCACGCGCGGTGCTGCGTTCCGCTTCGAGTTCGCGTACCCGCGCCTCGAGCAGGGCCATGCCGCGCGCCGTGACCAGATTCGGATGCGCGCTGATGGCGCGCTCCGGCAGGGTGTCGGGGTCCTGGTCCGAATCCTTGACGAAGGCGCGGCTCATACTGTCTCAAACCTGGCCATGTCCTAGACTTATACTCCGAAGTACGGCCTCAATCCTCTGGAAGCGCGATGAAGAAACTGAAGCACGAGGCCGAGCTCTACAAGGCGGCACTGGCGGCCGGCGTCGACTATGCCGTGAAGCGCGGCGCCGTAGTCTTCGAGCCCACGGATTCGGCCAGCTCCAAGGCGCTGTATGTATACCGTCTGCTGGTGCATGACAAGAAGATCCAGCCCATGCCCGAGGAGCAGGTGTCCGAGAAAACCATCCGCCATCGGCTCGCCACCTGGTACGCCCACCAGCTGCCCAAGGACGACCCGCTCCTGAACTGACGCCGCACTAGTCGGTGCCGGCGAATTGAGCCAGGTCCACGTTCCCGCCGCTGATGATCACGCCCACGCGCCGGCCGCGCAACGGGACGAGCTGGTTCATCACGGCCGCGGCCGCCAGGCAGCCGGTGGGCTCGACGACGATCTTCATGCGCTGCGCAAAAAAGCGCATCTGCGTGCGCAGCTGCTCGTCGCTGACCGTGAGGATATCCCTGACCAGCCGTTGCATGATGGGGAAGGTGAGTTGGCCGACGCACGGGGTCTGCGCGCCGTCTGCGATGGTCCGCGGCACCGGGATCCGTACGATGCGGCCGCTACGGAGCGATTGCTGCGCGTCATTGCCGGCCTCGGGTTCGACCCCATAGACCTGGCAGGCGGGCGAAAGCTCGTGCGCCGCAAGGGCGCAACCGGCGATCAGGCCGCCGCCGCCCACGCACACGAACAGGAAATCCAGCGGCCCGGTCTCCTCGAACAATTCCTTGGCCGCGGTGCCTTGCCCCGCGATCACGTCGGCATTGTCGAAGGGCACCACCAGCGTCGCGCCACGCTCGGCGACGATGCGGCGGGCGATCGCCTCGCGATCCTCGCGCTCCCGGTCGTAGGGAATAATGCTCGCGCCGTAACCTTTGGTGGCCTCCCGCTTGACCGGCGGCGCATCACGCGGCATCACGATGGTGGCGCCGATGCCCAGCAGCCGCGCCGCCAGGGCCACGGCCTGCGCATGGTTGCCGGACGAGAAGGCCACGGCGCCGCCCGCGCGCTGCCCGGCCGAGAAGCGGCTCAGCGTGTTGTAGGCGCCGCGGAACTTGAACGCACCCGCGCGCTGGAAGTTCTCGCACTTGAAGTAGACCTGTGCACCCAGCGCCCCATCCACCTGCTGGGAAGTAAGCACCGGCGTGCGGTGCGCGATGCCCGCGAGACGCTGGGCGGCGGCCGCGACGTCGGTATAGGCGATGTCAGGCACCGGCTCCTCCTTTAAGTCACGGGCAGGATGAGGGCGGCGCGGCCGGGGCCGCGAGCGAGCGGATTTCGCGCAGGCTGTCGGCAATCTCGACGGCGTAGGGGCCATTGTCCGCCTCAGCGCGCGCGGCTTCGAGCATCTCCAGGGCCGGCGTGCGGCATCCGCGCCGCGCCATCAGCAGCGCGAGGTTGTTGCGTGCGGGCAGGTACCCGGCGTTCCGCTGCAGTACTTCGCGATAGGCAGACTCCGCGGCACTGTCCAGGCCCAGTGCCGCCCGACTGTTGCCCAGCGCGAACCAGGCCAGGGGCTCTTCCGGCCAGCGCTGCACGGCCGATTCGTACGACGGCATCGCCACCTCGAGATGACCCTGCGCAGCGAGGGCGTCAACGGCCGTGAGGAAGCGCAGTGCCGTGCCATCCGCGGGCAGCTCACCGGGCCGCAGCGCGATGGCGCCCCAGTTCCCTGCTCGCCGCCAGGTGCCGAGGAACCGCGCCGCGGCCAGCTGCTCTCTCTCGTGGCGGCCGCTGCGCAGCAGAAAGGTGTCGCGCTCGCGGTCGTAGCCGATGACCACGGCGTAGTGCCACAGGGGCAGGTGCGCCAGGCCGAAATTCTGCAGTACGAGCACGGGCTGGTCGCCCTCCAGCTCGGCCAGCAGGCTGGCGATGGAGGGGTCCAGCACGTAGGCGACGCGCGCGTGACGGCGCGCCGAGGCCAGCAGCTCCGCCTGGAGGCTCCCCCGGCGCTTAGGCAGGTACACCTCGTTCGTCAGCGCCGCGGGGGTGGTGTCGGCGCCGGAGGCGGCCAGAATCGTGGCCAGTGCCGCGGGCCCGCACTGGTGAGCGGTCTGCGGGAAAAATGGCGTGCGGGCGATCTCAACGCGCGAGCGCGCCGCGTCCGCCTCCTGGAGCCGATGCGTGGTGCAGGCCGCCAGGCCAGGCAGCAGCAGGGCCAGGCACAGGCGCGCGGGCGGGCCGATCAACGGCGGTGGTTGCTGAAGACGTGTATCACGTCCAGATAATCGAGGAGCAACAGCACCAGGAACACGATACCGACGACTGCCAGCAGCGAGTCGTCCCCACCGGCCGGCAGCTTGTCCACGCCGTTGGCGAGACGGGCGAGATCAGCGTCGGGCAGCGCTGCGGCACGCGCCGCGGCATCGGCGGGATCCACGCCCAGCGCCTGCAGGCGAGTGCGCACGTCGGCGCGCGCAAGCGTGGCCTGGACTTTGCTGAGATGGGCAAGCCGCTCGGGCGCAGCCTGCGCGGCCACGGCCTCGCTCGTGGAAATCATGCCGGCACGGGCGGTGCCTGGCAGGCCGGTCGCCACCAGGGCCGCCAGCGATACCCCAACTACGGTTCGGGTCAGACCAAGACGCATGCTCATGATGACCTCCAATCCCTCTTTGCAAAGATTGTGGTGCATCGCATGGGCTCTCGCAACTTGCACCCGTCGCCGAAAGGCGACGCGAAGATTC
>DATFUG010000414.1:0-5370 GCA_035261025.1 Steroidobacteraceae bacterium
CCCCAGAACCGTGACAAAAATCAATCGACGTAAATTCATCATGGACGTATCCCTCTAGTTGGTTTCCGCACTACTCCACAGCGGCAAGTCCAACGCAGCGGCGCACTGGATAGTACGCCCGTAGCGCTAGAAATCGAACCAGGCGCCAACCGAAAACAAGTTGTACTTGTTGTCGGTGACGCCTGCGGTCTTACCCTCAAATCCGTCGTACTCGACCACCAGCGTGAGTTGCTTGGTTAGCTTCTGATGCCAGTAGGCCATGTTCAGCGTGCTCTTGAGATCGTTGAAGCCGGCGACTGCATCAACGTCTTGCTTGCCCTGACCTGTGCTGATGCCGAACAAGGCATTGCCGGCCGTGTAGTCCGCCTCGACGTACCACTGCTTGGCGCTTGAGGCTGTGCACGACGTTGCCGTGCAGCTGACGGCACCTCCGCCCGCCCCAATTCCGAAGCCGCCCTTGAAGCTGCCAGCGCCCCACAGGGACGAATTGCCGCCACCAAAGCCCTTCGTACTGGTATACGCACCGGTAAGGCCGAAACCGCTGAAGTCGGCGTGGACTCCGCCGTCGAATCCGGACATTTTGGACGAAGGTCCGCCGGCCAGGGAGTCAAGACCCTGGTAGAGCCCGCCGACCCAAAGCTTCCATGTACCACCTTCAAACTTACTGGCGTAGGTCGCCTCCCCTTCCAATCGGGGTGACTTCACATTAAATGCCCCGCCAACGTTCGTGGGATCGAACAAACCGATGCGCGCCGAGAGGCCGCCCAGATCCGGTGTGTCGTACTCGATCTTCGAGTCGAACGCCGTCCAGTGATAACCCGTACCGATGCGTCCGCACGTGCCACCGTTCCAGCCTGCGGGCGAGCCGCACAGTTCTCCCGTACCGATGCCGCTGCCGACGTCGTTGATGACGGCCTGGCTGTTGAAGATGCCCCAGCCACGACCGATTCCGACCGTTCCGAAGCCTCCGCTGACATCGATCTCCAGCACGCGAACGTCGTTATGCAGGTTCTGGCCACCGTTCGTGGTCCCAAACCCATCACTGTTGGTCGACGTGATGTTCGTGGCGTATTGGAAATTGCCAGAGACGGTGATGCCGTCGAACTCCGGCGCCTTGAAATGCGCATTAAATTTGCTCGGGTTCCACCCGGAGGTGACCCGCGTCTGTTTGGCATCCGAGGAGACGCCATCTAAGGTGTCGGCGCTAGCAGCGATCAGATGCGCGCTGACGTTGCCGTCGAAACTCGCGCTCCAACCGTTGGAGGCCGTGACTTCGACCGCCTGAGCGACGGTGAGTGGCAGTCCACAAGCCACCGCGGTCACGATTGTTGCCCAGGTTACTTTGCGATAATTCGGAATCATAAACTCGGTTCTCCTACTGTTGTTGAGACCTGCTGTGATCGCGCACGCTCACCGCCGCCATTCAGCGCTTTGACCTGCCTAGGAGGCTTGACACTCACGCGCTTTGAACCCCTTCCCCATGTCGCGCACACTCCGCACGCTCCCGTGCCACGGACCGCCACCCGCTCAGGCTGGGTGCCCGTGACCCGGCCAAGTCGGCAGTGGCTTTCACGTTTGACGCGACCACATTCGTCTGAGCCCCCGTACTTCCTACTTCAGCAAACCCGGCTGAGCCGGGCCTCGCGGTGTTTATTAGGTCTGTTTAGTGAATTGATACTCTTGCTTTACTAAATTGTCAAGACCCCCTTGGCAATCGATCTCGGCGCGCCTACACTTCTACCAATGAGCTAATAAAGGGGTGCGTATCTCTTCGTTGACTCGGCAGGCGCGCAATTCATCGCCCGCGTGGCAACCAGACCGCAGTTTAGTTGGCGTGTTACTAAACCTCTCTGTGCGCGCGGCGCCGCTGTCGACCCAAAGCGACATATCGGCCGCCGCAACTGCGCCTGGAGCATCGAGGCATTGGGGCTGGTCCCGCTACCCGATGGATTTCCTCGCGGCATTCGCAGCTGCCATTTACTGCCGGAGACTTCCTCAATGAACGGCAAACTGATCAACGATTGTTTTGATGCCGCATACGTGGCCTTAGTCACGCACACCGATGAAATCGCGCAGCTTGACCAACAGATTGGCGACGGCGATCACATATACAACTTGATCCGTGGACTGGAGGCTCTGCGCGCGATACGCCCTCAGATCGAGGCAGCTGAGTTTGGGGAAGCGCTGCGAATTGCGGCGAACAAAGTGCTGTCCACTGTTGGCGGCTCTTCCGGCCCGCTGCTGGCCTCACTGCTGCTGGGCATGTCCCGAACGGCACCCCAGGAGTGCACCGCAGCCGAGGTCGCAAATATGTATGTTGCGGGGGTCGCGGCTGTGCAGCAGCGTGGCAAGACTGGCAAGGGCAGCAAGACCATGATGGACGTCCTGATCCCGGTTGCTGAGCGCTTTCGAGAACTGGTCGATCAGGGGGCTACTGTTGACGAGATTCTGGTCGAGTTGCCCGGAGAGGCCGAACGCGGAATGCTGTCCACACGCGACATGCTTGCCTTGAAGGGACGCGCCTCCTTCCTCGGGGAGCGATCGCTGGGCCACATTGACCCCGGGGCGCGCTCGAGCCAGGTCATCATCACGGCGCTATGCGCCCACATTGCCGATTCACGTGAGCCAACGGAGCCGTGCCATGAAGAAGTTTCTTAACGACGTTGATGGCTTCCTGGACGAGAGTCTCGCGGGCTTTGCGGCCGCGCATAGCGATTTAGTGGTGCTCCACACAGATCCGATTTTCGTCCGGCGCCGGAGTCTGAAGCAGGGCAAAGTGGCATTGATTTCCGGGGGAGGATCTGGTCACGAGCCGCTGCACGCCGGGTTCGTAGGTTTCGGCATGCTTGATGCGGCATGCCCTGGACAAGTGTTCACCTCCCCCACGCCGGACCAGATGATTGCTGCGGCCGAGGCGGTCGATACTGGCGGCGGGATCTTGTTTGTCGTCAAGAACTACTCGGGCGACATCATGAATTTTGAGATGGCTGCAGAGAGCTGCCGCAATAATGCGACGGTGCTCGTCAATGACGACGTGTCGGTAGAGAATTCGAGCTTCACCACCGGGCGTCGCGGCGTTGCCGGTACCGTCATCGTGGAGAAAGTGATCGGCAGTCTGGCCGAGTCAGGCGGCACCCTTGAGGCATGCAAGGCCTTCGGTGACCGCGTGACGAAGCGAACGGCATCCATGGGCGTCGCTCTTACCAGCTGTACAGTGCCGAAAGCGGGCCGAGCAACCCTCTCGCTGGGCGAGGACGAAATGGAGATGGGCGTCGGCATCCACGGAGAAGCGGGGCGACGCCGCTGTAAGATGATGCCGGCAGATGCAATTGCAGCTGAGCTGCTGGATGCGATCTTGTCGGATCTCAAGCCTCCAAAGGCATCAGACGTCTTGTTGCTGGTGAACGGGCTGGGCGGAACGCCGCTGGGTGAGCTGTACGTCCTGTGTAACGCAGCGCACCGCCTCTTGACCAAAAGCGGTCTGCAAGTTCAACGTACTCTGGTCGGGAACTTTACCACCTCCCTGGAAATGGCCGGCGCGTCACTTTCGGTTTGCCTGCTGGATACAGAGATCCTCGGTCACTGGGACAGCCCCTTGAATACGCCGGCGCTACGTTGGCGCGTGTAGACGTGGGAAGCAATCGTCCGGATTGGATATGACGCTCGCAACTCTTGGGTTTCCGCGTACCGACCCGACTCCAATCTTTGATGCATTCCGCGGCAATTACTCCACGGAACTGCTTACCGCAGCCGTCACGCACTTCAAGCTCTTCGAACGACTCAAGGACGGCCCGCGCTCATTCGCGGCACTACGTGCGGAATGTGGCCTCGGCGAGCGGGGCGCCCTCGTTCTGGTTACGGCAATGCGCGCGCTGAAGCTGTTAACGCGCAATGCCGACGGCGCGCTCGAGCTGAGCGAGTACTCTCGCGAGCATCTAATTCTCGGTGCACCCTTTGACATCAGTGGCTACATCGGACTCGCGGCAGAAGGCGTCGGGGTCAAGGAATTAATCGAACGACTGTGCACGAACACACCCGCCGGCGCGAGCGACAAGACAAAGGGTGCGGCCTTTATCTATCGCGAAGGAATTGAATCCGCAATGGAGACTGAGGCGAGTGCCCGGCATCTGACCATGATGCTCGCTGGACGCGCAAAGAACTGCGCCCCCGCGTTAGCGCATGGAGTGCCCCTAAACAAAGGGCGGCGATTGCTCGACGTCGGTGGCGGTACCGGCATTTACAGTATCGCCTTGTTGCAGAAGAATCCTCAACTTCGCGCCGTGGTGTGGGATCGGCCGGAGGTCTTGAAGGTCGCGGCACAGATGGCTCGCGACTATGGCGTCACCGATCGACTTGAGTGCCGCGCGGGCGATATGTTCATTGACCCGTTCCCCGTTGATTGCGACGTCATTCTGCTTTCCAACGTTTTGCACGACTGGGACGTGCCGCAGTGTCGTGCGCTGCTTGAGCGTTGCGCCGCAGCGCTGCCTACTGGCGGCCGCGTCCTTATCCATGATGTCTTCCTGAATGATGAATTGGACGGGCCGCTGCCCGTGGCACTGTATTCGGGAGCGCTGTTCTATCTGACCGAGGGCCGAGCCTATAGCGGCGCTGAGTATCGCGAGTGGCTCAGCGCAGTGGGCTTAACGCCCGGCACGATTGTACCGACACTCGTTCACTGCGGCGTGCTGCCGGCGACCAAGTGAGTATGCATTCGGACTTTTATCATCACATCAGCCTCGCTCCCGCCCGAATGGGTTGGCGTAAGAGGCGCACTGAGTTTACGGAGACCCCACGTGCGTTACACCTCTGCACCGAGTTGGAAGGGCCGCTTACTCGCCCCGATATTGAGTTTGTGCCTAGGGCTTGCCCAAGCCGCGACTGCAAGCTCAAACAAAACTACGGAAATATGGAAGAACATAGATCAATTCGTGGTGCTTGTGCCCCAGGATGCCACTGTAGGCGACGTCGTCCCTCCGAACGACCAACCCGTCGTGATTGACCCGGCCGACCTGGCCACAGCACTGGGCACGCTGCAGGTCTATGAGGGTAGAGGGTCACAGGAAGCAGTCCCGCTATTCGAAGCAGACGCCACCCAAAAATTGGCTGCCCAGCTTAGCGCCGCCCTCGGCCGTGCAACGGCAGACCAAGATATCCTGTTCGCAATTGAAATGCCGCAGAAATCTGCCCTGTTCGGATCCAAACGGGTGTCGGTGGCCGGGCGTGCGTTCTTCCAGAACCAGCGCCTGCAAATGATCATCGGCGAACTCCACGTCAGCACAATGCCTCCGGAATACAAGACCTATCCAATCGGTTACCCGAGACTAGACCGGCGCCTGCACCCACATCAAACGGGCAGGCGTTCACAGG
>DATFUG010000415.1:0-21568 GCA_035261025.1 Steroidobacteraceae bacterium
TTCGCGCAGTCGATCAATCCCTATCGCGGCTGCGAGCACGGCTGCGTCTATTGCTACGCCCGTCCCAGCCACGCCTACGTCGATCTGTCGCCGGGCATCGATTTCGAGACGAAGCTGTTCTACAAGGCCGACGCCGCGCGCGTGCTGCGCGCAGAGCTCGCACGCACAGGGTACCGGTGCCAGCCCATCATGCTGGGTGCCAATACCGATCCCTACCAGCCGGTCGAGAAACGCCTGCGCGTCACGCGCGAGGTTCTCGAAGTGCTGGCGCAGGCCCGTCATCCGGTCATGGTCATCACCAAGGGCACGCTCATCCTGCGGGACCTCGATCTGCTGCAGGAACTGGCGCGGCAGAACCTTGCGCGCGTGACTGTCAGCCTCACGACGCTCGATCCCGAACTCAAGCGCACGCTGGAGCCGCGCGCCGCCTCAGCGCAGGGGCGCCTGCGGGTCATCGGCGCCCTGGCCGAAGCTCGGGTGCCGGTCGGCGTGCTCACGGCCCCGATGATTCCGGCTATCAACGACGCTGAGCTCGAGCGTCTCCTCGAAGCCGCCGCGCGGGCGGGTGCGACGAGCGCCGGGTACGTCCTGTTGCGACTGCCCCATGAAGTGAAGCAGCTGTTTCGGGACTGGCTGGAGCAGCATCACCCGCTCCGGGCGGCGCATGTCATGTCACTGATCCAGCAGGCCCGTGGCGGGCGCGACAACGATCCGCGCTTCGGTGCGCGCATGCGCGGGGAGGGGCCGTGGGCGGCCATGCTGCGCGAACGCTTCCGGCTGGCCTGCAGGCGCCTCGGCCTGAACAGCGCACGCGCCGCCGAGCTCGATACCAAAGCCTTTCGTCCGCCCGGCGGCAGCGGACAACTCGAATTCCAGCTACAGGAATAGATCGGCACCTGAGCAAACGGCGGCGGCGCGGGGTAAGCTCCCTGGGATATGGAAACGGGCACTCCGCGGGTGGCTCTGGTCGCCGGCGCCAGCGGTATGGTGGGCGTGGCCCTGGTGCGCGCACTCATTGCGGGCGGCGAATATGCGCGCGTGATCGCCTTGACGCGGCGGCCGCTGCCCATGGAGGCGCCGCGGCTGGCCAATCGCATCATCCGGTTCGAGACGATGGAAGAACAGTTGCGCGCGCTGTCCTGTGACGATGCCTTCAGCTGCCTGGGCACGACGCGGCGCGATGCCGGTTCGGCGCAGGCGTTTCGCGCCGTCGATCACGACCTGGTGCTGCGCTTTGCACGCTGCGCGCAGGCCTTGGGTGCGAAGACGATGGTTGCGGTCTCCTCGGTCGGTGCCGCACCGGAATCAAGGAACCTCTATCTAAGGGTGAAAGGCGAGACCGAGGTGGCGCTTGAAGCGCTGCACTTCCGCTCCCTCCATCTCATGCAGCCCTCACTCCTGCTCGGCACGCGTCCCCAGTGGCGTACGGCCGAAGCGCTGGGGAGGTTCGTGGCGCCGCTCCTCAATCCGCTGCTGCTCGGCCGCTCTGCCCGCTGGCGGGCGATCAGCGCGGGCACGGTGGCTGCCGCCATGCGGGCCGCCGCCCTGAGCGGGCGTCCGGGAACGTACCGCTTCACCTGGCAGGCAATGCAGTCGCTGGCCAGCACGGGGAAGATGCCGCTGCGACTGTGACCGGCGTCCCATCCGGAATGCTCCGCTCCCGCCAATTGTGATCTGGGACGCATTGGTGGTGGCCTGACTTTCGTTAAATTGGCTGAGGTTTTTCAGGCTGTTGCCACCTCATGCCGATTTTCTCTGCTGTTCGTACACGGTCGATGACCTGGCGTTTGACGCTGGCCATGGCGTCACTGGCCGCCCTGTTGCTGCTTGCCGGCGCAATGAGCGCGGCCAGCGCTCTGCGCGACGCGAGCGAACGGCAGTCGGCCGCGGTCACCGGTGAACTGAGCCGCACCTTTGCGCGCGAGTTGCGTGTGCGGCTCGGGGTCGCTGAATCCATCGTCCAGCTGCTGACCAGCGATGACGCGGGATTCGGGGGTGCCGACCTGCGTCAGCGCATCCTGCATTCCGAGGTCATTCGCGGCGTCGTGATCACCACGCCGATGAGCGATTCAGGGCCTGTCGCGCTCAACCATGCCGAGAGGATGGCACTCCGGGCCGGACAATCGCTGCTGCGGTCTGCGCCACGCCGCGGCGCGGCAGTGCCGGTGTATCTGTTGCGGCCGGTGCGCGTGGGCACCATCGCGACGATCGCCTTTTTCGAGCTCTCCCCGGACTGGCTGTGGCAGGGCCTGGGCGATACAGCGCGCAAGCAGGTTTCCGTCGCCGTCCTCGACGGCGCAGGTATGCTGCTGGGCGTGCGCGGCGAGCTGCCGGCGGATTTGCTGTCCATGTTCGCGCGCGAATACCTGTCCTCCGCCCCACCGGGACAGGACGGGAGTGCGCGATCGTGGAGCGTCGGGCGGCAGGAATGGCGCGGTGCGGTGAGCTCGGTGCTGCCGGTCGAGGCGCACCTGATGGCGAATCGCTGGACCGTGGTGGCTTTCGGCCCCGCGGTGGACAGCACCGAGGCCTGGACGCAGGCGAGCGGGACTTTGCCGCTGCTGGTCCTGCTCGCGACGGCGCTGATCGCGCTGCTTTGCTGGTGGTTCCGTTCGCGCTGGGAGCGCGTGCTCGAAGATCTGGGGGCTTCGTTCCAGGGTCTGTCGGGCGGTGAGTACCGGCGCGTCGTGGTCGAGCAGTCTCGGGACACGCCGCGCGCGGCCGCCCTCGGCTTCAATCAGACCATAGCCGTTCTGGAAGACCGGATGCGGGCCATGACCAGCCTCAACGAAATTGACCGGATGCTGCTGGAGTCTTCCGAACTCGAGTCCTGCCTGGATCGCCTCCTCGACCGGGTCTGCAGCATCGCCCACTGTGACGCCTCGATGCTCGCTCTGCTTGACCCCGACGCCTCGGACTACGGCCGCGCCTACCTCGCAGCCGGTGGCGCGCACGCGCCCGTCAGCCGCATTACGCTGGACGCGCTGCTGCTCTCGCAGCTGGTCCAGGAGCGCTCGGGCCTCACGGTGATGCGCCTCGAGCCGCAACGCCACAGCGTGCTCCTGCCCATGCAGGAGTACGGCGCTGAGTTCTTCTGGGTCTGGCCGGTGCTGTCGCAGGAAACCCTGGTGGCCGTGCTGGCGGTGGGCTACAAGGTTGCGCCCCAGGTGGCCGCCGAGGTGGCCGGCTACGGTACCGAATGCGCTGCGCGGATCGGCGTGGCGCTTTCGAACAGTGCGCGTGGCGAGCAACTCTACCGGCAGGCGCATTTCGATCCGTTGACGGCACTGCCCAACCGCCTGCTGTTCCGCGACCGCCTGTCCCAGGAACTGGTCAGCGCGGCGGAAGGCCGGCAGCGTGGCGCGCTGCTGTACATTGATCTCGATCATTTCAAGAAGGTCAACGACACCGTGGGGCACAGCGCGGGCGACCAGATGCTGCAGATCGTCGCGCAGCGGCTGCGCGCCTGCGTCAAGGAAGGCGATACGGTGGCGCGCCTCGGGGGCGACGAGTTCACGATGATCCTGCGTGGTGTCGCCACGGCCGATGGCGCGCAGCGCGTCGCCGCGCGCATCATCGAGGCGCTGCAGGAGGCGGTCAACATCGGCGGCCGCGACCACTACGTGCGCGCCAGCATCGGCATCACGATCTTTCCGGACGACGGGACTGAGCTGGACGAACTGATGCGCAATGCGGACCTGGCGATGTATCGCGCCAAGGAGGACGGCCGCTCACGCGCAGTGTTCTACGATCGCGCCATGCAGCGCATGCCGGCCATCGCCGCGGAGAGCGGGCTGTATCGCGCACTCCAGCGGCGCGAATTTGCACTCTATTACCAGCCGCAGTACTCGCTCACCGACGGCTCGCTGGTGGGCCTCGAGGCACTGTTGCGCTGGCAGCCGCCCCGCGAGGCGATGCGCTATCCGGGTGAATTCGTGCCCGCCGCCGAGCAGAGCGGACTGATCGTGGACATCGGCGCCTGGGTACTCGAGGCCGCCTGTACGCAGCTGGCCGAGTGGCTGGCCGCGGGCATCGCGCCGCCGCGCCTGGCTCTGAACGTGTCCGTGCACCAGCTGCGCCAATCCGACTTTCCGAAGCTCGTGCGCGGCGCCCTTGATCGCGCCGGCATTGCGCCGGAAACGCTGGAGATCGAGCTGACGGAGTCCGTGTTTGCCGATGAGGAAGGGCGCGCCTCGCTGCGCCGCCTCGCCTCGCTCGGCGTGCGCCTGTCGCTCGATGACTTTGGCACGGGCTATTCCTCGCTGGGTTACCTGCGGGTGCACCCGGTGCATGCGATCAAGATCGATCGCTCCTTCATCGAGGAGGTGGCGCACAACGTCACCGCGGCGACGCTGGCCGAAACCATGATCACGATGGCACACGCGCTCGGCAAGGAAGTCGTCGCCGAGGGCGTGGAAACGATGGAACAGCTGGAATTCCTGCGGCAGCGCGGGTGCGACTATGCACAGGGCTTCTTCTTCGCGCGGCCCGCCGCGCTGGCCGACATCACAGCGCTCCTGCGTGGGCGCCACACCGCAGCCATCCCCGAGCTGCGCGTCGCAGTCTGATTTGACAGAATTGTGACCTGATTCAACCGTCTGCCGCAGATGTGATCGGAATCTCCATCGCGGCACTTGACCCGCCGCGTCACCATGCCAAACTGCGTCACGCTTCAGTGTCACGCAAACCTGTTGTAAGACAGGGACGCAAAGCCTCCGGTCCCTTAAGGCAATGAGGGATAGCGGGGTTGCCACCGAAGGCGGAAGCCGCCGTCCCAAGAGCACTTCCCGCCCTGGTGTCATCCCCGTTAAACGACCGTAGGCCTGGGAGTCGCAGCAGCGCAGCGGGGTCGTTGAGAGATGCAGCAGGCCACAAGTTCGATCGGCAGCTCGGTTGCCGCCGGAAATGCGATGCCACCCGCCGCCGTTTCGTACGTCATCAACCTTTGCGCCTCGACCACGCCGGTCGGGCTTGAACAGCCGAACGATCCCGCGCTGAAGCAATTCAGGTTCTTCGTTTCACGGCGACGCGAGGACGGCCGCGAGCGCTTCCGCCTGCACATGGGCTATTTCCCCAGCCAGGAGGCAGCCGAGCAAATGCTCGCGGCGGTTCGCGATGTGTATCCGGCCGCCTGGGCCGGAGTGGCGCCAGGGCAGAAGCTGCGCGCTCGGGCCGCCGGCCAGACGGTTGCGCCACCGGCCCTGCCCGTGCCCAATGTGCCCACGGTGGCGCTGGTCGCCGAATCAACCACGGCGTTTGCAATGCCGGCCAGGCCGGTGGCTCCGTTGAGGCTGGGGGCGGTGCCCGGCCTGCCGCGCGCCGCACCCGTTGTGACGAACGACGGCGCCGCTGCGGCGCGTTCTCTCAAAAACGTTCGTGCCGCGATCGACTCGCTGAATGATGCGCCGTCGCGGGCGGCTCTGCCCGCCGCCGCGCCGGCCCTTGAAGGCAAGGCTGTGCTGCGCCTGCTCGAGGCTGCGCGCCCTGCGCCTGCGGCCCGGGTCGCGCCCCGCGCCCCGCACGCGCCCAGTGCGCCGCCAATGCCTCGTGCACAGCCCGCGGCCAGTGCACCGCCCACGCCCCGCGCACCGGCCGCGCGCAGTGTGCTGCCGGCTCCCGGTGCACGGGTGGCAGCGCCCACCGAGCTGGTCGCCTATGCCGTGCAGCTGCGATGGTCGGTGCAGGCGATCGACTTGAGCCTGGTGCCGCAGTTGGCCATCTTCGCCGCCTACACACTCTATGGAGTGGAGGGCAACCGCGACGGCCGTCGCTGGTACGGCTTGCGCCTGGGATTCTTTACCGATGCCGTTTCGGCCAAACAGGTGGCCCACTACGTGCGCTCAGAGTTCAATGCCGTTTCCATCGTTCCGGTCACGGCGCGCGAGCGCGAGCGCGCGACGGCCTCGACGGCAAAACCACTCCCCGCCCTCACGGCCCCCAAGTCCAGCGGTCCGGAGTTGAGTTTCATCGACGATGCGCGGGCGGATTCCGCCACCACCGGCATTCGTCCGGTGCTGGCGTCCACGGCGCCCGTCACGCCGCTGGACAAGGCGGCTGCCGCGAAATTTGCCATGGCCGCGGCCGCCGGCCTGCCCACACCGTCCTCGCCAGGCACGAAACCGGCGCGCAGCGGGCCGGGCAAGCGTCCGAAGCTCCGGGTCGCCCAGGGTACGAAGCCCATGAGCAAGCGCGTGCGGCAATCCGGCCCGCCCCTGTCGCTGGAAGAAACCCTGGAAATACTCGGCGCGGGCGAGCTGCAGATGGACAGCGGCCGCGGTGTGCTGATGAACGACGCCTCGCGGCGCGATCGCAAGCACGCCCCAAAAACCAGTTCGCGCTTTGGACGGCTCATCTCACGCCTGGCGGACCGCCTCGGCGAGGATCGCAGCGGCTGAGCGGCGCCGGCGCGGCTCAGCGCTTGCCGAACAGGCGCTCGAGTTCGGCGCGCGCCTTATCCACTTCGGCCGTGTTGGGCGCCACCCAGGCCTTGGCCCGTGGGCGGTAGAAGTCGCAGAAGTTGGCGTGTTCCTTATCGCTCACTTCCTCGGCCGTCGGCTCGCGGCAGTGTTTCGCCACCTGCGTGTCATATTCGACGCACATGCGGCAGACGTGCAGCTCGGCACGGCAGCGCGCGCACTCATCGCGGCGCGAGAGCGGAAGCGTGAGTGCCGCCAGGTCGGCGCCACATTTCCAGCACTGCAGTGAATGGGCCATCCTCACCTCAATCGGCGCGCTCGCGCAGGAACGGCGCCAGCGCCGCCCCAGTATGCGAGCGGCCGTGGCGCGCGGCAATCTGCGCCGGGGAGCCTGCGGCAACGATCCGACCGCCGCGCGCGCCCGCTTCGGGCCCCAGGTCGATGATCCAGTCGGCCTGCGCCATCAGATCGAGATTGTGCTCGACCATCACGACCGAGTTGCCGGCGTCGACCAGCCGCTGCAGCACGCCGGCGAGGCGTTCCACGTCCGCCATGTGCAATCCGACGGTCGGCTCGTCGAGCACATACAGCGTGTGCGCCGCGCTCGCCCGGCCGGGCTTTACCGCCGCGAGCCGTGCCAGCTCGGTCACGAGCTTGATGCGCTGCGCCTCGCCGCCCGAGAGCGTCGGGCTCGGCTGGCCCAGCGTCAGGTAGCCCAGTCCCACATCGCGCAGCAGGGAAAGCGGGCGCCGCACGCGCGCGTGGGCCGCAAAGAAGTCGAGGGCCTCCTCGACATTCATCGCCAGCACCTCAGCCGCCGAGCGAGCGCGCCAATGCACTTCGAGCGTCTGCGCGTCGAAGCGGCGCCCGCCGCAGCGATCGCACAGCACCTTGACGTCGGGCAGAAAACTCATTTCGATCGTGCGCTGTCCCTGGCCCTCACAATCGGTGCAGCGCCCGCCGGCGGTATTGAAGGAAAAGCGGCTCGCGCTGTACCCGCGGATCCGCGCCTCATCGCTCCCCGCGTAGATGCGGCGGATGTCGTCCCAGAAGCCGACATAGGTCGCGGGACACGAGCGCGGCGTGCGCCCGATCGGTGTCTGATCGACTTCCAGCACACGGCTCAAGGGTTGCGCTCCACGGAGCCGCCGCAGGCCGGTCAGGGGACCGCCGCCTGCCAGTAACCGGCGCAGGTTGGTGTACAGCACATCGCGCGCCAGCGTCGACTTGCCGGAACCGGAAACGCCCGTCACGACCACGAGCCGGCCGAGCGGGATGCGCACGTCGAGCGCTTCGAGGTTGTGCAGTGTCACGCCGTCCAGCCAGAGCGATGCCGTGCTGCCCGTCACCGGGCGGCGCGGCTGGCGCGGATGACGGAGCGGTGTCGACAGCAACCGGCCGGTCAGCGAGCGCGGGTTCGCGCGCAGCTCCGCCGCGCTGCCCGTAGCGATGACCTGTCCGCCGCGCACGCCGGCGCCGGGGCCCAGGTCGATGATGTGATCGGCGTGACGGATTGTCTCCTCATCGTGCTCGACGACGACCAGGGTGTTGCCGCTGCCGGTCAGCGCATCGAGCGCCCGGAGCAGCACCTGGTTATCGCGGGCGTGCAGACCGATGGTCGGCTCATCGAGCACGTAGCACACGCCCTGCAGATTCGAGCCCAGTTGCGCCGCCAGGCGGATGCGCTGCGCCTCGCCGCCCGACAGGCTGGGCGCCGCACGGTCCAGCGTCAGGTATCCGAGTCCAACCTGCGCGAGGAACTGCAGCCGGCCCCCGATCTGCTCGAGCGCGTCGCGCGCGATGGTCGCGCCACGCTTGTCGAAGCGCAGACGCTGCCGGAATTTCTGCAGTTCATCCACCGTCAGGGCCGTAAGCTCGCTGATCGAGCGGCCCCCGAGCCGCAGATGGAGCGCTGTGGGATTGAGGCGCTGGCCACGGCAGGCGGAGCAGGGGGTGCCCGATGCGGTTCCATCGAGCCACTGCGATTCCTCCCCGGTCTCCTCTGCCGCGAAATCCTTGAGTTCGAGCCCGGTGCCGTGGCAGCCAGCGCACCAGCCCCGCGCCGAGTTGAACGACAGCAGGCGCGGATCGGGCTCGGCAAAGCCGCGGCCACAGTTCGGACAGGCGCGCCTGCTGGAGAGCACCTGTACGCGGCCCCTGGCCCCCAGCACATGGGCGACGCCGTTGCCCGCCTCCAGAGCGGCCGCGAGCGCGGCACGGAGCTCGGGTTCGCTCCGTGCATTGACCGTGAGTTCCGCGATGGGCAGCTCGATGTTGTGCTCGACGAAGCGCTTGAGCGGCGGGAAAGGCTCGGTAGGCACCAACGCACCGTCGACGCGCAGCTGGCGCGCGCCGCGCGCCGCGGCCCAGCGTGCCAGGTCGGTATAGATGCCCTTGCGTTGCGCGATCAGCGGCGCCAGCAACTGGATGCGCCGCCCACGATGCTCGCTCGCCAGGCGCGAGGCGATCAGCGCCTCGCTCTGGGGCGCGATCGCCGTCTGGCAGTCGGGGCAGTGCTGCACGCCGAGACGCACGTACAGCAGGCGCAGGAAATGGTAGATCTCCGTCAGCGTCGCCACGGTGCTTTTCAGGCCCCCGCGGCTGGCGCGCTGCTCGATCGCTACGGTGGGCGGCAGGCCGGTCAGGGTGTCGATGTCCGGGCGCGCCGCGGGCTGCACGAATTGCCGCGCGAAGGCGTTGAGCGACTCCAGGAAGCGCCGCTGCCCCTCGTGAAACAGGATGTCGAAGGCGAGTGTCGATTTTCCAGAGCCCGATACGCCGGTGACGACCGTGAAGCGTTCGCGCGGCACATCAACGTCGATATTGCGCAGGTTGTGTTCGCGGGCGCCGCGCACGCTGATCTGCGCCGGGGGGCGCGGTGCGCGGGGCGGGCTGTCAGCCACCGCGCGCAGCAGCGTCGTCGCCACGGGGCTCCGGAGCGATTCCTGGTAGGCGCGCAGTGCGGCGCCGGTGCGTGAATCCGGCGCCGCCATGATCTGCGCCGGCGTGCCGCAGGCGACGATGTGCCCGCCCGCTTCACCCCCTTCAGGCCCCAGGTCGATGATCCAGTCCGCAGCACCGATCACGTCGAGGTTGTGCTCGATCACCAGCAGCGAGTGGCCGCCGGCCAGCAGCAGCCCGAAGGCGCGCAGGAGACGTGCGACATCCTCGAAGTGCAATCCGGTGGTGGGTTCATCGAACAGCAGGAGCTTCCCTGCGCCGTCACCGCGCGCCTTGCGGGCGGCGTCGGCCAGGTGTCCGGCGAGTTTCAGTCGCTGCGCCTCGCCACCCGAGAGAGTCGGTACCGGCTGGCCCAGGCGCAGGTAATCCAGGCCGACATCCGCGAGCGGCCGGAGCCGTGCGCACACTTTCGGCGAGTGCGCAAAGAACGCCAGGGCCTCCGTCACCGTGAAATCGAGCACGGCGGCGATATTGGCGCGGCGGCCATCCGCGCCGCTGATGCGCACCTGGAGCGTCTGGGCACGATAGCGCTTGCCGTCGCATTCGCCGCAACGCAGGTACACATCGGAGAGAAACTGCATCTCGACGTGCTCGAAGCCATTGCCGCCGCAGGCCGGGCAGCGACCGGTGCCGCCGTTGAAACTGAAGGTGCCGGCGCTGTAGCGGCGCAGCCGCGCGTCGGGCGTGGCGGCGAACAGCGCGCGGATCTCATCGAAGGCGCCGACGTGGCTCACCGGGTTCGAGCGCGTGGTGCGTCCGATCGGCGCCTGGTCGACCAGTACCGCGGAGTCAATCAGCTGTGCGCCGCTGAGGCTCTGGTGCGCAAGCGGCATCGCACCGCCCCGGCCCTTCACCTGCTGCAAGGCCGGGTACAGCACTTCCTGCACCAGCGTCGATTTGCCCGAACCCGACACACCGGTCAGGCACACCAGGCGGCGCAGCGGAATGCGCACGTCGATCCCTTTAAGGTTATGCGCGCGGACGCCCTCGAGCTCGATGGCTTCGCTCCCCGCTGCGCCCTTGGCCGTGCCGGCCCGGAGCGCCGGCAGTCGTTTGCGCCCGGCCAGCCAGGCGCCCGTGAGCGAGGCGGGGTCGCAGGCCACCTCCGCGGGCGTGGCAAAACTGACGATCTGTCCGCCGTGCTCGCCGGCGCCCGGGCCCAGATCCAGCAGCCGGTCGGCGGCGAGCATGATCTGCGGGTCGTGCTCGACCACCAGCAATGAATTGCCCGCGTCGCGGAGGCGGCGCATGACGGCAATGACGCGACCCATGTCACGCGGGTGCAATCCGATCGAAGGCTCATCGAGGACGAACAGCGTGTTGACGAGCGAAGTGCCGAGCGCGGTGGTCAGGTTGATGCGCTGGACTTCGCCGCCCGAGAGCGTGCGCGACTGGCGATCTAGCGTGAGGTAGCCCAGGCCCACCTCATCGAGAAAGCGCAGGCGCGTGCGCAACTCGCCCAAGACCAGGTCCGCGGCCTCATCGAGGGGCGCGGGAAGCTGCAGGTCCGCGATGAATGCCCGGCACCGCATGACCGGCAGGCACACCAGCTCGTGGATGTTGAGTCCGGGCGCGCTGCCCGAGGCGCCCAGCCGCCACAGCAGCGCGTCGGGCTTGAGCCGCGCGCCGTGACAGCTGCCGCACTCGGTGTAGCTGCGGTACTTCGAGAGCAGCACGCGGATGTGCATCTTGTAGGCGCGGGTCTCCAGCCAGGCGAAGAAACGGCGCGTGCCGTACCAGACCTTCTTCGTCCAGGCGCCTTCGCCCTCGATGACCCATTCGCGCGCGTCCTGCGGAAGATCCCGCCACGGCACATCGAGCGCGATCCCGCGGCGCCGGGCGTGCCGCTCGAGATCGTCCTGGCATTCCTTGAATGATGGCGTCTGCCAGGGCCGAATGGCGCCCTGCTTGAGCGTCTTGCCGGTGTCGGGAATGACCAGCGCGTAGTCGATGCCGATCACGCGTCCGAAGCCGCGGCAGGTTTCGCAGGCGCCGACCGGTGAGTTGAAGGAGAAGGTGGAGGGCAGGGCGTCCTGGTAATGCAGGTCGCAATCGGCGCAGTGCAGGTCGCTGGAATAGCGCCACACCTGCCCGGCCTCTTCCGCGTGCACGCTGAGCCGCCCATGGCCGGCGCGCAGCGCGGTCTCCAGCGCTTCGGGCAGCCGCCCGCCCCCACCGTCGCTGGAGCGCAAGCGATCCTGCACCACCTCGAGCCGGCCGGGCACCTCGCTGTGGATGCGCGAATAACCCTGGCGATCCAGCTCCGCGCGCACTTCCGCCACGCTCATGCGCTCCGGCACGGTCACCGGAAAGCAGATCACGAGGCGCGGGTCACCGGCCGCCGCGGCGCGCGCCTGGACACTCTCGCTGATGCTCGAGGGCTGGTCGCGCCGCACCGGCTGGCCGCAGCGCCGGCAATGCAGCATCGCCGCACGCGCATACAGGAGCTTCAGGTGATCGTTGATCTCGGTCATCGTCCCGACAGTCGAGCGCGAGGTGCGTACGGGGTTGACCTGATCGATCGCGATCGCCGGCGGGATGCCCTCGATGCTCGTGGCCTTGGGCTTGTCCATCCGGTCGAGGAACTGGCGTGCGTAGGGCGAGAAGGTCTCGACGTACCTGCGCTGGCCTTCGGCGTAGAGCGTGTCGAAGACCAGGGAGGATTTTCCCGATCCGGAGACGCCGGTGACCACGATCAGCTCGCCGTGCGGCAGCTCGAGATCGAGGTTCTTCAGGTTATTCTGGCAGGCGCCACGGACGATGATCGCCTCGGTGGCGCGCTTGCTCATGGTGGTCATTTTACGACGATTCAACCGGATAGAATGCTCCCTTGCCTGCCATCGGCCCCATCGCCCTGGTCACCGCGCGGGCCGCGCGCGAACTGGATGAAGACCTCGCACCGCTCCTCGCGGCCCTGAAGGACGTGGGGCTGCGCCCGGTGGTGGTCGAGTGGGATCATCCCGCGGTTGACTGGTCCGCCTTCTCGCTGGCCGTGCTCAGGTCCACCTGGGACTACTCATCGCGATTCGATGAGTTCCTGGGCTGGCTGGAACGGGCGGGCAGGGCGACCACAGTACTCAATCCGCTGCAGTTGGTGCGCTGGAATGTCGACAAGCACTATCTTGGGGTACTTGAGGGCAAAGGGGTGTCGATCGTCTCGAGCCGGTTCGTGGAACCCGGTGACGATGCGGCCGGCGCGCTGCAGCAGTTCCTGCAGCAGCACCCGGGCGGTGACCTGGTAATCAAACCCGCCATCGGCGCGGGCTCACGCGACGCGCAGCGCCACGGGCGGAGCGATTACGCGCCAATGCTCGCGCACCTCACGCGCCTGCTGGAGCAGCGGCGGAGCGTGCTGCTGCAGCCCTACCTGGCCAGGGTCGATGAGCAGGGCGAGACCGCGCTGATCTATTTCGAGGGCCGCTACAGCCATGCGATCCGCAAGGGCCCGCTGCTGCGGCGGGGGAGTGCGCCGACGCGAGCGCTGTTTGCGCCCGAGATCATCACGCCGCGCACCCCGGGGCCCGATGAGCAGGCCCTGGCGGAGCGGGCACTGGCGGCGCTGCCCTTTGACATGCCCCTTTATGCCCGCGTCGATCTGATCCGCGCGGCCGATGGGGCACCGTGCGTGCTGGAACTCGAGCTCGCCGAGCCCTCACTGTTCTTCGCCTACGCCCCCGGCGCCGCGGCGCGCTTTGCCGAGGCGATCGGGCGCCGGGTGGCGCCCGCCTAGCCCCGGGGATTTCCGCGACCTTTTTCCGGCGGCCTGCATCTATAGACATCAGGCATGTCCACTTTTCTCGACGTCCAGGTCCCCACGGAATGGCTGCGGCGCGCCCGGACGGGCGATGCCTCCGCCCAGCGCAGCATTTACAGCGCGCTGGCGCGGCCGGTGTACACCCTGCTGCGGCGCCTGGTGCTGCGTCCGGCCGTGGCGGAAGAACTGGCGCAGGAAGTGTTTCTGGAGGTGCTGCGCAACCTCGGCGCGTATAGCGGTGCGGGCTCCTTTGCCGGCTGGGTGCGCAGCATTGCCGTGAGCAGGGCGCTGATGCACCTGCGCTCGCCCTGGCACGGCCGCCTGCTCCCGGAGGACGCCGAAGGGGCCATCGCCGATCGCGCTGTGCCGCATGGCGACGACCAGGAGTGCGGGAGCGATCTGGAACGCGCGCTGAATGCGCTGCCCGACCTGACTCGCAGCATCGTGTGGCTGCACGATGTCGAAGGCTACACGCACGCCGAAATTGCGCGCCTCTATGACCGCACCGCAAGTTTTTCCAAATCGCAGCTCGCGCGGGCGCACGCGGCGCTCCGTGACGCGCTCGAGCCCAGGACCGGAGACCAGGAATGCACGCTCGCCTCGAGGAACTGATCAGTCTGCGGGATCGCCAGCCCGTTGATGCCGCCACGGTGTCCCACGTGGCCTCATGCGCGCCATGCGCTGCGGAGATCCGGCGCCTGGCGGCGCTGCGTGCCGAGCTGACGCAGCTGCAGACGCTTTCGCCGCCGGAGCTGTGGCCGCTGATCGAGGCGCGCCTCGGTGGCGCCTCCGGGTCCGTACCGCGCCGGCGCTGGATGCAGCTCAGCGCGGCCGGCAGCATTGCCGCGCTGGTGCTCGCGCTGGCGGCATCGCTCCCGCAGCTCCGGGTTGCCGATCCCGTCCCATCCGCAGGGGCGAGCACGCAAGTGCCGCTTCAGACCCTGGTCGCGCGTTCGCAGCGCCTGGAGACGACCCTGCGCCAGCTCCCGCAGCGCCCAGCCGTCGAAGTGGCGGCAAACGCGGTGGCGATCGATGCCCTGCAGTCGCGCATCCAGCGCCTCGATATGGAACTCGCCAGCGACGCAGCCGTGGAATCCGACCCGGATCGATTGCAGGAACTGTGGAGCCAGCGCGTGAGCCTGCTCAATTCGCTGTTTGGCGTGCGTTACGCCGAAGCCGTGCACGCCGGTTATCGTGCGACCCTCGAACAAGGAACCCTTTGATGGACACTCGAATGAATACGATGCTCAAGCCCCGCTCGAGTCTACCGCGCGTCATCGCGGCCGCGATGTTGCTGGCCGCGCCGCTGTGCCTGCCGCTGCGGCAGGCTCTGGCCGAGGAGACCGCGAAGAGCGATGCCGCGGGCCGGGATCAGCTTGCGGGGCGCGATCAGCTCGAGCAGCGGCTCAAGGCCGCGCAGGAGCGCATGGAACTGGCCGCGCGGGAAATGGCTGAGCTGTCGCTATCGCTCAACGGTGGGCAGGCCAGTGTCGACCCGCGCGTCAAGGTCCTCGTCGTGCGACGGCCGATGCTCGGGATGTCGATCAAGGAAGGTCCCGGCACCTCCGGGGCGGGGGCGGGTGTGCACGTCATGAGTGTCAGCCCGGGTGGGTCAGCCGAGGCGGCCGGAATCCGCGCCAACGACCAGATCGTGTCGCTGAATGGCGCCCCGTTGCGCGGCGATGCACAGCACTCCGCGCCGGAGCAGCTGCACCTGATCATGAAAGCGGCCAAGTCCGGCGAGCCGATGGCGATCGAATACCAGCGCGATGGCAAGACATACAAGGCGAAGATTGTCCCGAAGGAAGCGCACGAAAAAATGTACGAGGATCTGGATTTGCCGCCTTTGCCGGAGCTGCTCGCGCTTGAGGACCATGCCGGCGATGCCATGACGCGGGTGATGCGCCTTGGCATGCGCGATTCCAGCGGCTTCGGTGCGGCGGAAATGGTTGACCTGTCGCCGGCACTGGGCAGCTACTTTGGCACCGACAAGGGCCTGCTGGTGGTCCGCGCGCCCCGGGACGCGCGCCTCAAGCTCCAGGACGGCGATGTGCTCACCGACATCGATGGCCGGGTGCCCGGGAGCGTGGCGCACGCGCTGCAGATCCTGGCATCCTACCGGAGCGGGGAGACTGTGCGTCTGCACATCCTGCGGCAGAAGCAGCGCGTCGAACTGAGCGTGGAAGTGCCGGAAGGCTAGCCGCGGCGGACCGCGGGCCGCCCGGCGCAATTGCGCTGGGCGGGCGGAGGCCCGAGAATCCTCCGCATGCAAGCGCCCCCGGCACTACAATCCTGGCTGTTGCGCCCCGGCCCGGAAACGCGCCGGGCCGCTCCGTTCCTGCCGATGTCGCGCGCCGAAATGGGGCAGCTGGGCTGGGAGCAGTGCGACGTCATCATTGTCACGGGCGATGCCTACGTCGATCACCCCAGTTTCGGTGCGGCCCTGATCGGGCGCGTACTCGAGGCGCAGGGCCTGCGCGTCGGCATCATCGCGCAGCCGGATTGGCACGGCACCGACTCTTTCCGCGTCCTGGGCAAACCTCGCCTGTTCTTCGGCGTCACCGCCGGGAACATGGATTCCATGGTCAATCGGTACACCGCGGACCGGCGCGTACGGAGCGACGATGCCTATACGCCCGGCGGCAAGGGCGGCAGGCGGCCCGATCGCTCCGTGATCGTCTACGCGCAACGGGTGCGCGAGGCCTACCGGGATGTTGCGATTGTGATCGGCAGCATCGAGGCCTCGCTCCGGCGCATCGCGCACTATGACTACTGGTCCGAGAAAGTCCGCCGCTCGGTCCTGCTCGATGCGAAGGCGGACCTGCTGGTGTTCGGCAACGCCGAGCGGCAGATCCTGGAGATTGCCCGCCGCCTCGATGCCGGCGAGAGCATCGGCGCACTCGATGACATCCGCGGCACCGCTTTCCTGCGCCGTACGCCCAAGACCGGCTGGATCGAGATCGACTCCACGCACCTGGATGCGCCCGGTCCCTTGAATCCGCCGGTCGATCCCTACGCCACGAGCCCCGGCAAGGCGAGCGCCGCGCCGGCTGGCGATGCAGGCGTGCAGGTGGTGCGGTTCCTGCGCCGCGTGCCCAATGCGGAGCGCGAGCACAGCGTCATCCGCCTGCCCTCCTTCGAGCAGGTGGCCGCCGATCCGGTGCTCTATGCGCACGCTTCACGCATCCTGCATCTGGAATCGAACCCCGGTAATGCGCGTGCCCTGGTGCAGCGCCACGGCGGCGCCGACGTGTGGCTCAATCCGCCACCCATCCCGCTCGCCACCTCCGAGATGGACTGGATCTATGACCTGCCGTTCCAGCGCCGGCCGCATCCTGCCTATGGTGCGGAGAACATCCCCGCCTACAAGATGATCCGCTTTTCGGTGGCCATCCAGCGCGGCTGCTTTGGCGGGTGCACCTTCTGTTCCATCACCGAGCACGAAGGCCGCATCATCCAGAACCGCTCCGAGGATTCCGTGATCCGCGAGATCGGGAAGATTCGCGACACGGTGCCAGGCTTTACCGGGGTGATCTCGGACCTGGGCGGCCCGACCGCCAACATGTACCGCCTTGCCTGCAAGAGCACTGAGATCGAGAGTGCCTGCCGCCGCCCTTCCTGCGTGTTCCCGGGCATCTGCCCGAACCTGAACACCGATCACAGTGCCCTGATCGGCCTGTACCGCCGTGCCCGCGAAGTGCCCGGCGTGAAGAAAGTGCTGATCGCTTCGGGCGTGCGCTATGACCTGGCGAGCGAATCCCCGGAATACGTGCGCGAGCTCGCGCAGCATCACGTCGGCGGTTACCTGAAGATTGCACCGGAACATGTGCGCGACGGGCCGCTGCAGCTGATGATGAAGCCCGGAGTCGGCACCTACGATCGCTTCAAGGAACTGTTTGACAAGTATTCGCGCCAGGCGGGCAAAGAGCAGTACCTCATCCCGTATTTCATTGCCGCGCACCCCGGCACCACCGATGAAGACATGCTCGAGCTGGCGCTCTGGCTCAAGCGCAACGGGTTCCGCGCCGACCAGGTCCAGGCTTTCCTGCCCGGTCCGATGGCGACCGCGACGGCCATGTATCACACCGGCAAGAATCCGCTGCGGCGTGTCACGCGCGCCAGCGCCTCGGTGGTGGTGCCGAAGGGCCTGCGCGTCAGGCGCCTGCACAAGGCCTTCCTGCGCTATCACGACGCCCACAACTGGCCGCTGCTGCGCGAGGCGCTGCGGCGCATGGGACGCGCCGACCTGATCGGGCCGCGGCGCGACCAGCTGATTCCGTCCTGGCAGCCGCGGGGCACGGGCCTCGCAGGCGTATCCCCGGCGCGCGCGCCGCGAGCCCACCGCCAGCCGCTGCGCACCCAGCACACGGGTCTTCCCCGCACACCGCAGGCGCCGCCACCGCGAACGCCGCCTGCACGCGCGTCCCGGCCGGGTTCGGCCGGGCGCCCGCGGCGCGGACGCCCGTGAGCGACGCGTTCGTCCGGCGCGCCCAGGCGGGTGGCGCGCTGTTGATGGCATCGGCCACCGTGGCCGGCGCCTTCGGCGCACACGCGCTCAGGGGCAGGCTCGCCCCAGGCGACCTCGAGCTGCTGCACACCGCCGTGCAGTATCAGTTCATCCACGCGCTGGGGCTGCTGCTGATCGGCGCCCTGGCGGAGCGCGGTGCGCAGCGCGGACTGCGCATCGGCGGTGACCTGCTGCTCGCCGGCGTGCTGCTGTTTTCCGGCAGCCTGTACCTGCTGCTGTGCGGTGCGCCGCGGGTGATTGGGGCGCTCACGCCGATTGGCGGGGCCTGCCTGATCGCCGGCTGGTGCTTCGCGGCGTGCGCCCTGCTGCGCCGCGCGCGTGCCGCGGAGCCGTGATCGCCCCTGAGGCGGACAGCGGCGAAGCGCTGGTTCAGGCGCTGCGCGCGGCACTGGCCCGCTCCCGCGACGCCGTGCTGCAGGCGCCGCCCGGCGCGGGCAAGAGCACGCGGGTGCCGCTCGCGCTGCTCGATGAAGCGTGGCTGCGCGGGCGGCGGGTGCTGCTGCTCGAGCCGCGGCGCGTGGCCGCCCGCGCGATCGCCCGACGCATGGCCTGGTTGCGTAACGAGCCGGTGGGCGCGACCGTGGGTTACCGCATGCGGCTCGATACGCGCGTCTCGCGTGACACGCGCATTGAAGTGATCACCGAGGGCGTGCTCACCCGCATGCTGAACACCGATCCGGAGCTGGCCGGCATCGGTTGCGTGATCTTCGATGAGTTTCACGAACGGAGCCTCCAGGCCGACCTGGGGCTCGCCCTTTGTCTCGATGCGCGCAGCGCACTCGACGCGGACTTCCGGGTGCTGGCCATGTCGGCCACGCTCGATGGAGCGCGCGTCGCGGCGCTGCTGGGTGGCGCGCCGGTAGTCGACGTCCCGGGCCGCCAGCATGAGGTCGAGATCCTCTACACGCGCCGCGGCGCGCCGCTCCTGCCCGGGGGCGCGGAGTCCCTGGAGCGCGCGATGGCCTCGATCGTGCGGCGGGCGCTTGAAGAGACGGACGGTGATCTGCTGGTCTTTCTCCCCGGCGCCGGTGAGATCAGACGGCTCCAGGGCCAGCTTGCCGATCTGGCCAGTCCACGGCTGCAGATCCTGCCGCTGTACGGGGAGCTGGCCGCCCAGGATCAGGATGCTGCGCTCAATGCGAGTCTGCCGGGCGTGCGGCGCGTGGTGCTGGCGACCAACATTGCCGAGACCAGCGTAACGATCCCTGGCGTGAGCGCGGTGATCGATGGCGGCTTGGCGCGGCGTTCGCGTTTTGATCCGAACACGGGCATGAGCCGCCTCGAAGTCGTGCGCATCTCGCGTGCCGCGGCTGACCAGCGTGCGGGCCGCGCGGGTCGCACGGCGCCCGGTCGATGCTACCGGTTGTGGAGCGAAGGGGCGCAGCAAAGCCTCGCTCCGCATACGCCGCCGGAGATCAGCGAAGCGGACCTGGCGCCCCTGGCCCTCGATCTGGCGCAGTGGGGCAACGCCGATGCCGCGCGGCTCGCGTGGCTCGATCCGCCGCCGGCTCCCGCACTGGCGCAGGCCCGCGACCTGCTGCAGCGTCTCGGGGCGATCGGAGCGCAGTGCCTGATCACCTCATCCGGCCGCGAAATGGCGGCGTTGCCCCTGCACCCGCGGCTCGCCCACATGCTGCTCGCGGCGCGCGTGCACAGTGCCGTGCCGCTGGCCGCCGAGCTGGCCGCGCTCCTGTCGGAGCGCGACCTGCTGCGCGGCCCCGGCATAGAGCGTGACCCGGATATCCGCAGCCGCCTCGAGATCCTGCGCCGCGATCCGGGGGCGCAAGCCGCGGATCGCGGCGCGCTGCAGCGCGTGCAGCGCAATGCCGAGCAGTTCCGGCGGCTGGCCGCGGCTCCGGGGGCTGCCGCGCCGGCCGAGCGCACGATGCCGCCCGCCTCGCCGGGGGCGCTGCTGGCCTCGGCCTTCCCGGATCGCATCGCCCAGCGCCGCCGCGAAGGCTCCGGGCGCTACCTGCTCGCCAATGGTCGCGGCGCGGCCTTTGGCGCCGCGACGGGGCTTGCCGCGCAGGAGTTCCTTGTCGCGATCGAGCTCGATGACCGCGAGCGCGAGGCGCGCATCGATCTGGCAGCGCCGCTAGCGCGCGCCGAGCTTGAATCCCTGTTCAGTGAGCAGATCCTCTGCGAGGAGCGGGTCGAGTGGGACGCGAGGAGCGCCGCCGTGCTCGCGCATCGCACGCGCAGCTTCGGTGCGCTGCTGCTCGATGACCGCCCGCTCGAGGCTTTGCCGGCGGAAACCGCGGCGGCCGCGATGCTCGCCGGACTCAGGCAGCTGGGCTTACAGGCTTTGCCCTGGGATGGTGAGACACGGAATCTGCAGGCCCGACTGGAATTCGTGCGGCGGCTCGAGCGCTCGGCGCCGCCGGGCTGGCCGGCCAGCGACGATGCAACGCTCCTTAACCAGCTGGAGCAATGGCTCCCCGGCGCTCTGGCGGGCGCGACGCGCGCGGAGCACCTGGCGCGAGTGGACCTCGCCTCCGCGTTGCTGGGCCGGCTGAGTGGCGTGCAGCGCCGGGCGCTCGATGAACTGGCGCCGCGGGAGCTGGCGGTGCCTTCGGGCTCGCACATTCGCATCGACTACGCCGACGACAATGCACCCTGCATCGCTGTGCGCCTGCAGGAAGTCTTCGGCCTGGCCTCGACCCCGCGGATCGGGAATGGCGCCGTGCCCGTGACCCTCAAGCTCCTCTCGCCCGCGCAGCGCCCGGTGCAGATTACGCGTGATCTGGCCGGGTTCTGGAAGTCCAGCTACCTCGAGGTCCGCAAGGAGATGCGCGGCCGCTATCCGAAGCATCACTGGCCCGACAACCCGCTCGAAGCACTGCCCTCGCGGGGTGCCCGAAAGCGGCCTGGGGGTCGGCGTTAGGATAGGCATCAGGTCTTGCCATTGGCAGCGGTTTGGCAAGCCGCTATCTTAAGAGGCATGACATACCAGCGCCTCGCAGGCGGCGGCACGTGGCTCGGCGTGGCGCTGCTGCTGATCTCCTGCTCCCGCAGCCCCACACCGGCCGGTCCGCCGGCGGGGTCTGCGGCGGGCGCCGCGGCGAGCAGCGCGGTACCGCTCCATGCCGATGCCGCCGGGATTGACTGGTACCGCGGCGAGGTGTCCGACGCCTTCGGAGCAGCCCGCACCGCGCACAAGCCCATCCTGCTGTATTGGGGTGCCATCTGGTGCCCGCCCTGCCAGGAGCTGAAGTCCACGGTGTTCTCGCGGCCGGATTTCATCGCGCGCAGCCGTCTGTTCCTGCCGGTGTACCTGGATGGCGACGAAGCCGGCGCGCAGAAGTGGGGCGAGAAGTTTCATGTCTCGGGCTATCCGACCCTGGTGGTACTGAACGCCGAAGGCCGCGAGCTCATGCGCATTGCCGGCGGGATGGACCTGAACCAGTACGCCACCGTGCTCGACACCGCGCTCGCCGATCTGCAGCCCGCCGACGCGCTGCTGAGCACCGCTGCGGCGGGCAAGGCGCTGGATGCGCAGGCGTGCCGCCGGCTCGCCTTCAACAGCTGGGAGCTCGATGTCGACGCCAACGACGATGCGGCCGCGAACACCAGAATGGCGCGGGATCTTGACGCTGCCGCCGCACATTGTCCGGAGAAGGCGCGGCTCGAGCGTGCGCGCCTGCAGATCTTCGCCGCCGATTACGCCACACGCGCCCAGGCCGATGCCCTCAAGAACAACCAGCCGCCGGACGCGGTGCTGCGCGCGCATCTGGCCGAAGTCGATCGGGTACTGGCGAACGAGCGTCTCGCGCTGCAGGTGGCCGACGCGCTGCAGTATCTCGATGAGAACTTCTTCCGCGCCGTGAAGGCCGAGGGCACCACCGCAGCGGCGCGCCTCGGGCGTTTCAGCAATGTCATGGACGCCGCTACCGCCGACCCGGATTTCTC
>DATFUG010000416.1:0-10746 GCA_035261025.1 Steroidobacteraceae bacterium
CCCTGAACGAGGCGCTGATGCACGCCGGACTCAAGACCCGCACCCGGGTGCGCGTGCACTACGTCGAATCCACCGATATCGAGCGCGATGGCGTGGGCTGCCTGGCGGGGATGGATGCCATCCTGGTGCCCGGCGGCTTTGGCGAGCGTGGCATTGAGGGCAAGATTCAGGCGGTGCGTTACGCACGCGAGCAGCGGATACCGTACCTCGGCATCTGCCTCGGCATGCAGCTGGCCATCATCGAGTTCGGACGCCATGTGCTGGGCCTGAGCGAGGCGCACAGCACTGAATTTAACCGTGCCACGCCGCAACCGGTCATCGGATTGATCACCGAGTGGCAGGACCAGGCGCGCGGCACGCAACAGCGCACCGCAGCCTCGGAGCTGGGAGCGACCATGCGCCTGGGCGCGCAGGCCGTGCTGCTCGGGGCCGGCACGGCCGCCCAGGAAATCTACGGGCGCGCGGAGATCATGGAGCGGCATCGGCACCGCTATGAGTTCAACAACAACTATCTGGAGCAGTATCGGCGCGCGGGCCTCGTGTTCGCCGGGCTTTCGCGCGACGAGCTGGTCGAGATCATCGAATTGCCCGCCCACCCCTGGTTCCTGGCGACACAGTTCCATCCCGAATTCACCTCCACACCGCGTGACGGCCACCCATTGTTCACCGGCTTTGTGCGCGCCGCGCGCGCCTGCCGGGCCGCGCAGCTGCCGGCCGTCGCCAGCGCATGAAGCTGGGCCGCCACGAGGTCGGACTCGACCGGCCGCTGTTCCTGATCGCCGGGCCCTGCGTGATCGAGTCGGCCGCACTCGTTGAAGAGGTGGCGGGAAAGATGTGCGAGCTGACCGCGGCCTTAGGGATGCCCTACGTGTTCAAGGCCTCCTTTGACAAGGCCAATCGCTCCTCCGGCGCGAGCTTCCGCGGTCCCGGCCTTGAGCAGGGCCTCAAGATCCTGGGCGACGTCCGTGCGCACTTTCAGGTCCCGGTGCTGACCGACGTGCACGAGGACACGCCCGTCGACGAGGTGGCCAGCGTCGTCGATGTGCTGCAGACACCGGCCTTCCTGTGCCGCCAGACCAATTTCATCCGCCGCGTGGCCGCCGCGGGCCGTCCCGTGAATATCAAGAAGGGCCAGTTCCTCTCGCCCTGGGAGATGCAGCAGGTGGTCGACAAGGCGCGCGCCACGGGCAATGAGTCGATCATGGTCTGCGAGCGCGGCTTCAGTTTTGGTTACAACAACCTGGTCACGGACATGCGCTCCCTCGCCGTGATGCGCGCCACCGGCTGCCCGGTCGTGTTCGACGCCACGCATTCGGTGCAGCTGCCGGGTGCGGGCGCAGGGGTGTCGGGCGGCCAGCGCGAGTTCATCCCGGTGCTGGCGCGCGCGGCGGTGGCCGCCGGTGTCGCCGGGCTGTTCATGGAGACCCATCCGCGACCGGAGGCCGCGCTGTCCGATGGCCCCAATGCCTGGCCGCTGGATCGGATGGCAAGTCTATTGGCTACAATCCAGGAGCTTGATCGCATCGCCAAGTCCAGGCCCTTTGAGGAAAGCCGCTTATGAGCCGAATCGTCGGAATTCAGGGGCGCGAGATCATCGATTCACGCGGCAACCCCACCGTCGAGGCCGAAGTGACCCTTGCGAGCGGCGCCATGGGGCGCGCGGCCGTGCCTTCAGGCGCCTCGACCGGTTCGCGCGAGGCGGTCGAACTGCGCGACGGCGACAAGAAGCGCTATCTCGGCAAAGGTGTGCTCAAGGCGGTCGCGCACGTCAACGGGGTGCTGCGCACGGCGCTCATCGGTCGGGATGCGGCGGACCAGGCGGGGCTCGATGCCTGCATGATTGAACTGGATGGCACCGAAACCAAGGGCCGGCTCGGCGCCAACGCCCTGCTGTCGATATCACTGGCCAACGCCCACGCGGCGGCGCGCGAGGCGGGGCAGGCGCTGTACCAGTACCTGGGCGGCAAGCGTGCACCGGTTCTGCCAGTGCCGATGATGAACATCATCAATGGCGGGGCGCACGCCAACAACAGCCTCGACATCCAGGAGTTCATGATCCTCCCGGTCGGGGCGCGCACGCTCCGCGAGGCCCTGCGCTACGGCGCGGAAATCTTTCATACGCTGAAGAAGACGCTCAACGAGCAGGGCCTGAGCACCGCGGTGGGCGACGAAGGGGGCTTCGCGCCCGACCTCCCATCCAATGAAGCCGCGCTCCAGACCATCATGCAGGCCATCGAGCGGGCTGGATACAAGCCGGGCAAGGACGTCTACCTCGGCCTGGACGTCGCCAGCTCCGAATTCTTCCGCGACGGCCAGTACGAGTTCGCGGCCGAGCACCGCAGCTTCTCCTCGGCCGAGTTCAGCCACTACCTGGCCGACCTGGCCGCCCGCTATCCGATCATCAGCATCGAGGATGGCATGGGCGAGTCGGACTGGGCGGGCTGGTCGCACCTGACGGCGGAACTCGGCCGCAAGCTCCAGCTGGTGGGCGATGACCTGTTCGTCACCAACACGAAGATCCTGGCCGAAGGCATCTCGCGCGGCATCGCCAACGCGATCCTGATCAAACCCAACCAGATCGGCACGCTCACCGAGACGTTGGCGGCCATCGACATGGCCGAACAGGCGCACTACGCCGCGGTGGTCTCGCACCGCTCGGGCGAGACGGAGGACTGCACGATCGCCGATATCGCCGTGGCGACGGCGGCGACGCAGATCAAGACCGGTTCGATGTCCCGCTCCGACCGGGTTGCGAAGTATAATCAGCTGCTGCGAATCGAGGAGGCGCTGGGCACACAGGCGCGCTACGCCGGCCGCGACGCCTTCCCGATCCGATCATGAGGTGCCGGTGATCAAGTGGTTTGCCGTGGCGCTCGCTGCAGCCCTGCTGCTGCTGCAGTATCGCATCTGGGTTTCCGGCGACGGGGTCAGCGAGGTGCTGCGCCTGCGCAACGCGGTAGCCGCACAACAGGCCGACAACCAGCGGCTTTCCGACCGCAATCGCCAGCTGGGCGCCGAGGTGCGCGACCTCAAGCAGGGCTACACCGCACTGGAAGAGCGGGCGCGTACTGACCTGGAGATGGTGGGCCCAAACGAGACCTTTTACCTGGTCGTACCGTCAGGTTCCCTGGGAACCGCGCCCGCGGCGCCCGCGGCGCCTGCGAGTGAACCCGCGCCACCTGCGGCACCCACGCATACGGCGGCGCGCTGAGTTACGCGCCCGGGGCTGTGGGCATGCATTACTGGCTGGTGATGCCGGCGGCCGGTGCCAGCCAGCGATTCGGCGGCACTCGTCCCAAGCAGCACCTGGCGCTCGGCGATCGCACGGTGCTCGAAGAGGCGCTGCAGCTGTTCCTCGATGACGTCCGCTGTGCGGGCATTGTCCTGGCGCTGGATGCGCAGACGCTTGCCGATGCCGGGCTTCGCGGCCGCCTGGGCGCGAAGGTCCAGGCCGTCGCCGGTGGCGCGCAACGTTGCGATTCCGTGCGGCTCGCGCTCTCGTCTCTGGCCTCTCAGGCAGCTGCGGATGATTGGGTACTGGTGCACGATGCCGCCCGGCCCTGCCTGAGCCGGCGCGACCTGGAGCGCCTGCTGCAGAGCGGAGCAGGGGAGCGGGTCGGCGCGCTGCTGGCAGTCCCTGTCAGCGATACGCTCAAGCAGGCGGACGCCTCGCTGGTTGCCGAACGCACACTCGAGCGATCGGCGCTGTGGCAGGCCCTTACCCCACAGATGTTCCGCTTCGGGCCGTTGCAGGCGGCCCTGGAGGGCGCACGCGCCGCCGGCCGGATGCCCACCGATGAGGCGCAGGCCATGGAATGGCAGGGCGCACGAGCGAAGCTGGTGGCCGCACTGGACAGCAATCCCAAGATCACCAATCCTGAAGACCTGCGGGTGGCGGCCGCGATTCGCGCCGCGCGCGCGGAGCGGCCGTGAGCCGGCGGCGCGGGTTCCTGGAGAGCGCATGAGGGTAGGTTCCGGATTCGATGTGCACGCCTTCGGGCCCGGCGATGCGCTGGTGCTCGGCGGTGTGCGCGTCCCGCACGGGCATGGCGTCGTGGCGCACTCCGACGGCGACGTGCTCCTGCACGCACTGGTCGATGCCCTGCTGGGAGCCGCGGGCCTGGGCGACATCGGCGAGCATTTTCCAGACAGCGATCCGCGCTGGCGTGGCGCCGACAGTCGCCAGTTCGTCACCGCGGTGCTGGACATGCTCGCGCGGCGCTCGTGGCGCGTGGTCAATGTCGACCTGACGCTGCTGGCGCAGCAGCCCCAGATCGCACCCTGGCGCGAGCAGATTCGCCATTCGATCGCGACGCTCCTCGGGTTGTCGCCGGGCGAGGTGAACCTGAAGGCGACCACCACCGAGCACCTCGGGTTCCTGGGGCGCAACGAGGGCCTGGCCGCGACGGCGACCGTCCTGATCGATCAGGTTTAGCTTGAGGGAGTGTCTCCCGCGCGCAGCAGCGCCAGCGTGGCGCCGGTGCCTCCGTCGCGTATCCCTGCCGACGTGAAGGCCAGGATCAGCGCCGCGCGCCGCAGCAGGGTGTCGACCGCCTGCTTGAGCACCGGGCCGCGCTGGCCGGAGCGAAGGCCCTTGCCGTGCACGATCCGCACGCAGCGCAGGCGGCGCTCCGCCGCCGCCAGCAGGAAGGCGCGCAGCTGTGCGCGGGCCTGGACCACCCCCAGGCCATGCAGGTCGATCTCGGCTTCGACCCTGTAGTCGCCTCGGCGCAGTCGCCGCAGCACGGTCTCGGGCACCCCGCTCTGGCGGTAATGCAGCGCGTCGCCCGGCTGCAGGTCCAGATCGGGCGCTGGCGGCGCCAGGCTCTCGCGCAACACCGCGGCACGTTCGGCGCGGCTGAAGCGGGCGCGGGCCGGGGGCTTGCGCCGCGCCGCTACGGTGCGCCCGGCCGGGCGCAAGGGGCGCACGCCGTCCATCGCCCGGCGGAACTGCTCCCGCTCGTCATCATCGCCCAACGCCATGCATTCCTCCTGACCCGCGCATTCAGTATATTGGCGCGCCTTCGCTCCTCGGTGAACCGGCGCATAAAAATGAAGATTCTGATCAGCAATGACGATGGCTACCGTGCGGAAGGCATCGTACGGCTTCGCGAGGCGCTCGCCGGCCTGGCCGACGTCACGGTGGTCGCTCCCGACCGGAACCGCAGCGGGGCCAGCAATTCGCTGACACTCGAGCTGCCCGTGCGGGTCACGCAGTCCGAACCGGGCGTGCATTTTGTCGCGGGCACTCCCACCGACTGCGTGCACCTGGCGGTCTCCGGCCTCTTTGATTTTACCTTCGACATGGTGGTGAGCGGCGTCAATGATGGTCCCAATCTGGGCGATGACGTGCTTTATTCGGGCACGGTGGCGGCCGCCATCGAGGGCCGGTTCCTGGGCCTGCCGACGCTGGCAGTCTCACTGTGCACGCGTCCGGGCAGCGGGCGGCATTTCGCCGCCGGCGCCGCCGTGGCGCGCCACGTCGTCGCAGGCCTGCTGCGTCACCCACTCGACCCGCGTCTGATCCTGAACATCAACGTGCCCGATCTGCCCATGGCGCAGCTGCGTGGACTGCAGGCGACGCGGCTGGGGTTTCGTCACGCTTCCGAGCCGGCCATTCCGACACTCGATCCCAGAGGCGAGACCCTGTACTGGGTAGGCTCGGTGGGCGCAGGGGCCGATGCGGGTACGGGCACGGATTTTCATGCCGTGTCCGAGGGCTGGGTCTCGGTGACGCCCCTGTCGATTGACCTGACGCGACACACGGCGTTACCAGAGCTGGGGCATTGGCTGAGCGGCGTCAGGCTGGGCGAGAGCTGAATGACCGATCCGCGCTTTTCCGGAATCGGCATGACCTCCGCGCGCACGCGCGACCGGCTGGTGCAGCGCCTGCGCGAACAGGGCATCACCAATCTGAGTGTCCTCGATCGCATCCGCAATCTCCCGCGCCACATCTTCGTGGACGAAGCGATCGCAAGCCGCGCCTACGAGGACACGGCGTTGCCGATCGGGTTTGGCCAGACCATCTCCCAGCCGTACATCGTGGCACGCATGACCGAAGCGCTGTTGGACGGTCCGCCGCTGCAGCAGGTGCTGGAGGTGGGAACGGGTTGCGGTTACCAGACGGCGGTGCTCGCGCCGCTGGTGGAGCGCATCTACACGATCGAGCGCATCGAAGGACTGCAAAAGCGCGCGCGCGTGCGGCTCAAGGAACTCGGCATCCGCAACGTGCGCTTCAAAGTGGGCGATGGCTCCGCGGGCTGGCGCACGCAAGGGCCGTTCGACGGCATCCTCGTCGCCGCGGCGCCGCTGGTGGTGCCGGAGGAGCTGATTGCTCAACTGGCCGTCGACGGACGTCTGATCGTCCCGGTCGGTCCGGAAGGCAGGCAGCAGCTGGTGAGCATCCTGCGCCGCGAACAGGGCGTTGAACGGCGGGTTCTGGCGGACGTTTCCTTCGTGCCCCTCGTCGGTGGCATCGGATGATCGGCTCTAAAATACTTTCGATATATTTTGTAACTGATTGAATAATCAATATTTTATCGAATAAGCTTGTCAAGCCCCAATTTGCGCGGCTAGTATCAGCCCGTTGTCTGCAATCGCAGACAGATGCCGGTCCCAAGGCGCACCGGATGAAGACACAGGGCAACAGGGGAAGAGCTGATTAGTCCTAGAAGAAGAAAAACAGTACGAAAAACAAAAACAAGGCAGTGACAATTATTCGATTCTGTCAGCTTCGGATAGTTGGTTGGTTGAGCGATCTTTCCGCCCTGTGTCTTCTTCCGGTGCGCTTTGAGTGCCCGGACCGTCCCCTAGGGAATTAAACCCGCGACCACTTCGCGTCGCTCCTGTGCCAGCACGTTGTAGGTGCGGCAGGCCGCACCCAGGTCCATCGCTTCGAAAGCGACGCCGCGCGACTCGAGCGCGCGCCGCAACGCTCTGCCATACCGCGGTGCGCTCGCCTCGGCGCCGACCAGCACGATACTGGGGCGCAGGGCCAGCAGTGGCTCCAGGTCGGCAAGTTCCAGCTCCAGTCCCGCGCTCACGGCCCAGTCGCTGATCAGCTGCGTGGGGCAAACGATGCACGGTGCGTGCAGTTCCCGGCCCGCGATCTCGATCGTGCCCGCGGAGTAGCGGCGCACCGTAAGTATTTCCGGATCGAGGTCGAGACTGATGCGCATGACCGGTACGATACCACCGTGCCGCGACTTGTCCTTGTGCTGCCCGACCTGTATCGCACGCGCCTGAGCGAGACGGCGCGCGCCGCGCTGCCACGCCTGCCCGCGCTGGAGTGGTGGCTCGGACACGGCCGCCGGGAGCAACCCGGCGCCGACTGGCGTCACTGGCTGCAGCGCGCGTGGCACGGCGGTGAGCTGGCGGCGGCCACACCGGCATCCATCGCCGGGGCTGCGGTGGCGGGTGTGCGCCCGAACGAGCCACTGTGGCTGGCAGCGCCCGTGCACTTCGTTGCGGGGCTGGACACGCTGCGATTGCATCCGGCCGGATTATTGCGGCTCGACGCCCGCGAACAACAGGAACTGGCGGCCGATTTCCTCCAGGTGTTTGCCGGTTCGGGCTGGTCGCTCCACGCCACGGGCCGGCGTGAGATGCTCGTCTCAGGTGGCGCGCCCGTGGCCCTGCGCAGCCACGATCCAGGGCTGTGGCTCGGAGCGGATCCGGCGCAAGGGCTGCCGGCGGGTGAGCGCGCCGGCCCGCTGCGCCAGTTTGGTGCGGAGCTCGAGATGTGGCTGCATGAGCATCCGGTGAACGTGGCCCGCCTGCGTAATGGCCTGCTCAACGTCAATGCGCTGTGGCTGTGGGGCGGCGGCGAGCCGCTCGCGCCGCAGCCCGTGGCGAGCACGCGCGCCGTGGTCTGGGCCGCGGATCTGTTTGTCGACGGGCTGTGCGCCCTGGCCGGGTCCGTCGCCGATCCGCCGCCCCGCCGCTGGTCGCTGCCGTCCGGCGCCTCTGGTGTGAGGCCGGATCTGCTCGTGCTGTGCGAGTTGGGAGCCGAGCCCGATGCGGGCACGCTCTCGGCCCTGGAGCGGGATTGGATTGATCCGGCGCTGGAGGCATGGCGGAGCGGCACCTTCCGGAGCGCGACCCTGCTGGCCGGAGACGAGGCCGTTCGCCTGGAGCGCGCGCCGTTCAGACGGCTGTGGCGGGTGTGGCGCCGCCGCCGACCCTGGTGGGAGGAACTGTTGCAATGCTGACCTTGACCAGGCGCGCGCTGCCCGCGGAAGCGCCAGACCTCGGCGCAGGATTGCATCCGGTGCTGCAGCGGGTCTACGCCGCCCGCGGACTGCGCTCTGCCCAAGATCTGAACCTCTCGCTCGAGCGCCTGGCGCCGGTGGGCAGTCTCGGCGGCGCCGGCGAAGCGGCCCAGCTCCTGCTGCATCATCGGTCCGGCCGGGTGCTCGTGGTCGGTGATTTCGACGCCGACGGGGCCACCAGCACGGCACTGATGCTGCGCGCGCTGCGCGGCTGGGGTTTCCCCGCGGTGGATTTCCTGGTGCCCAACCGCTTCGAGTACGGCTACGGACTGACGCCGGAGATCGTAGCGGTGGCGGCCGAACGCGCGCCCACCCTGATCGTCACGGTCGACAATGGTGTCTCCAGTCACGCCGGCGTCAGCGCGGCACGGGCACGGGGCATCGATGTCCTGATCACCGATCATCACCTCGCCGGGGCAGTGCTGCCGGATGCGAACGTGATCGTGAATCCGAACCTGCCCGGCAACGCCTTTGCCAGTGGCGCCCTGGCCGGCGTCGGCGTCGCTTTCTATGTCTGCGCGGCCCTGCGGCGCGCGCTCGAGGCCGCCGGCCTTCTGCCTGCGGGCGCAGCGCCGATCAGCACGCTGCTTGATCTGGTAGCGCTCGGCACGGTGGCCGATGTCGTGCCCCTCGACGCGAACAACCGCGTGCTGGTTGCCCAGGGCATGGCTCGCATCCGCGCCGGGCGCTGCGTGCCGGGCATCGCGGCCCTGCTGGCCGCGGCGCGCCGCTCGGCGTCGGAGCTGACGGCGGCCGATCTGGGTTTTGCGGTGGCGCCGCGGCTCAACGCCGCCGGGCGGCTCACCGACATGTCGATCGGCATCCGCTGCCTGCTCAGTGACGATGAGGGCGAGGCGCGCTCGCTGGCCTCGGAGCTCGACGCCCTCAATGCGCAGCGGCGCGAAATCGAGGCGGACATGCAACTCACGGCACTCGCGGCGGTGCGCGCGCTGGAGGCTGCCGACAGCGGTGTGCAGCGCGCGGGCGTGTGCCTGTTCGACGCCGCCTGGCACCAGGGAATCGTGGGCCTGGTCGCCGGCCGCGTGAAGGAGCGCCTGCGCCGCCCGGTGATCGCTTTCGCGCTGTCCGATGAGCGGAACCTGCGCGGCTCGGCGCGCTCGGTGCCCGGAGTCCACATTCGCGACGTGCTCGAGACGATCGCCACGCATGAGCCGGGCCTGCTCGAGAAGTTCGGCGGTCACGCCATGGCCGCGGGCCTGAGTCTGCGGCGCAGTGAACTGGACCGCTTCGCACGCGCCTTCGATGCCGAAGTCACACGCGCAATGCGGCTGAGCGCACTGGGCGATGCCATCGAGACCGACGGCGAGCTCAGCGAGGAGGAGATCGCCCTGCCGCTAGCCGAAGCGCTTCGAGCCGGCGGGCCGTGGGGCGCCGGCTTTCCTGAGCCCCTGTTTGACGGCGTGTTCGAATTGCGCGGCAGGCCGAGGGTGCTGGCGGAGCGCCATCTGAAGTTTCAGGTCGCGGCCCGGGAGGGGCGCGGTGGTTTCGATGCCATCGCCTTCAACAGCATCGACCCGCAGCGCCCGGCAGCGCTCCCACAGGGTCGAGTCAGGCTGATTTACCGGCTGGGCACCAACGACTATCAGGGAGAGCGCCGCCTGCAGCTCGTCGTCGAGCACCTGCTGCCGCCCTGAGCCCATGCTCGCCCGTGTTACCATGCGCGTCCACTGAAAGCCGGGCGCAGCGATGGAAGTCACACAGCTGAAGCGGACTCTGAAAGATCTCGAGGAGCGTGCGCTCTCCTTGAGGGGGTTTCTTTGAGTACGATCACAAGCGCGAGCGCCTGGAGGAAGTCGGCCTCGAGCTGGAAGACCAGGCCGTCTGGAGTGCGCCGGACCGTGCCCAGGAACTGGGCCGGGAACGCGCCCGGCTGAGTGCCGAGCTGGCCGAGATGGATCGCGCCTACGCCAGCGTACGCGACGCGCTCGAGTTACTGCAGCTCGCCGAGACCGAGAACGACGAAGCGACGGCCAGCGACATCGAGCGCGACCGGCCCAAGTTCGAGGCGGCCGTGCGGGCGCTCGAATTCAAGCGGATGTTCCGGGGCGAGATGGACTCGCACAACGCCTTTCTCGACATCCAGGCCGGCGCCGGCGGCACCGAAGCACAGGACTGGGCGCAGATGCTGTTGCGGATGTACCTGAAATGGGCCGGGACACGCGGCTACACCGCCGAAGTGATCGACTCGAGTTCGGGGGAAGTGGCTGGCTTCAAGTCCGCGACCGTTGAGATCATCGGCGACTATGCCTACGGCTGGCTGCGCACCGAAACGGGCGTACATCGCCTGGTGCGCAAGTCGCCCTTCGATTCGGGGAACCGGCGTCACACCTCCTTCGCCTCGGTGTTTGTCTCTCCGGAAGTCGACGATGACATCGCGATCGAGATCAACCCGGCGGACCTGCGCATGGACGTGTACCGCTCCAGCGGCGCGGGCGGCCAGCACGTCAACAAGACC
>DATFUG010000417.1:0-4172 GCA_035261025.1 Steroidobacteraceae bacterium
GGTGATCGGCTGTCCGCTGGCGATCGAGCGCAACAGCCGCCGCATGATCTTGCCGGAGCGCGTCTTGGGCAGGCTGTCGGCGAAGCGGATGTTGTCGGGCTTGGCGATGGGACCGAGTTGCTCGCCCACCCAGTCGCGCAACTCCTTCACCAGCGCCTTGGTATCCCCGGTGGGGCGCGCGCCGCGCAGCACCACGTAGGCAAATACCGATTCGCCCTTGATCTCATCGGGCTTGCCGACCACGGCGGCCTCGGCCACTTTCGGGTTCGCGACCAGCGCGGACTCGATCTCCATCGTGCCCAGCCGGTGGCCGGCAACCTTCAGCACGTCGTCGATGCGGCCCATGATCCAGAAGCAGCCGTCGGCATCGCGATGCGCGCTGTCGCCGGCGACGTAGTAACGCTGCTGGAATTTCTCCCAGTAGGTGCCCAGGTAACGCTCATTGTCGCCCCAGATGGTGCGCAGCATGGAGGGCCAGGGCTTGCGGATCACGAGGTAGCCGCCCGCATCGGGTTGTGTGACCGCATCGCCATGATCATCGACGATCAGGGCATCGATGCCCGGCAGGGGCTGCGTGCAGGAGCCCGGCTTGGTCGTGGTCACACCGGGGAGCGGGGCGATCAGGATGGAGCCGGTCTCGGTCTGCCACCAGGTATCGACGATCGGGCAACGTTCAGCGCCGATCACGCGGTGGTACCACATCCAGGCTTCCGGGTTGATCGGCTCGCCCACGGAGCCCAGCAGCCGCAGGCGCGACAGATCGTATTTCGCCGGCAGCGCATCGCCGAGTTTCATCAGCGCGCGGATCGCGGTGGGCGCGGTATAAAAGATCGTGACGCCGTGGTCCTGGCAGATCTTCCAGAAGCGCCCGCCATCCGGCACCGTGGGCGCGCCTTCGTACATGACGATCGTGGTGCCCGCGGCCAGGGGCCCGTACGCCACATAGCTGTGCCCGGTGACCCAGCCGATATCCGCCGTGCACCAGAACACGTCCCCGTCCCGCAGATCAAAGACCCACTCGCTCGTGAGCCTGGCGTTTAGCAGGTAGCCGGCGCTCGAATGCTGGATGCCCTTGGGCTTGCCGGTCGAGCCCGAGGTGTAGAGGAGAAACAGCGGATGCTCGGCGTCGACCCAGACCGGATCGCAGCTCGTGGCCAACCCGTCGAGGAGTTCATGCCACCACAGGTCGCGCCCCGGGCGCATGGTCACTGCCGCGCCGCTGCGCTTGTACACCAGCACTTTCTCGATGGTCGGACAGGCGCCCTCGAGCGCCTTGTCGACCGCTGCCTTGAGTTCGACGATGCCGCCACCTCGGCGGCCGCCGTCGGCGGTGATCACCAGGCGCGCGCCCGCGTCCTCGACGCGATCGCGGATCGAAGTGAAGGAAAAGCCGCCGAACACCACGGAGTGCACGGCCCCGATGCGCGCACAGGCCAGCATGGCGATGACGGCTTCAGGCACCATCGGCATGTAGATCACGACGCGATCGCCGCGCCCTATATTGAGCGCCTTGAGGCCATTGGCGAGGCGGCAGACTTCCGCATGCAGCTCGCGATAGGAGAAGTGGCGCACATCGCCGGCCTCGCCCTCGAAGATGATCGCCGGCTGGTCGGCACGGCGCTCCAGATGGACATCCAGACAATTCCAGGCGACGTTCAGCTCCCCGTCGGTAAACCAGCGGTAGTTCGGCGCCTTTGAATCATCCAGCGCGACGGTGAACGGACGGTGCCAATGGAGCAAGCGGCGCGCCAGGCCGGCCCAGAAGCCGACATGATCGGCGGCCGCTTCCGCGCGCAGGGCAGCCGCCTCGGCCGCCCCGATCCGGGCGCTCGCGGCAAAGGCCGCCGGGGGCGGAAACTCCCGTTCCTCGCGCAGTGCCGATTCAATGTCCCTGTCGCTCACGAAGCCCCCCGCCTCCCTATTTCGTCCAAGAATACTGGAACCCACCCACGTAGTGTTACCGGATGCCCCTCCGGCATGAGTTAGAATTGCGCGCCAGCCACGGCATGGAGATTGCGAGAATGAACGGACCGATATCACGCCGCGAGGCGCTCAAGAACCTGGCGCTCGGCGCCGGCACCCTGCTGGTCGCTGGCGCAGCGGGCGCAGCGGGTGCGGCGAGCCCCGCGGCGTCCAAGCCGCCACCGCCCCCCGGCCCGCTGCCGCACTTGGTTCCCACCGATCCGTTGGCGATGGCGTTGTCCTATCACGAGAGTGCCAGGACGGTCGATGCGGTGAAGTTTCCGACCTATAAGCCCGACCAGAAATGCGGCAGCTGCATGCAGCTGACCGGCAAGGTGGGCGATCCCTGGCGGCCCTGCAACCTGTTCCCCGGCAAGCTCGTCAATGCCGAGGGCTGGTGCAAGGTCTGGCTGAAGAAGGCGCCAGTAACCTAAAGTCCTTGCGGCTGATCGAGCCGCTCACCTCGCCAGGCCGGCGATGCGCTCGGCCTGCCGGCGCAACTGCTGGCCAAAACCGTGGTCGCGGCAGAAATTTTCCACGGCGTCGAGCGCCGGACTGCGCCGGCGCAGGCAATCACCGCCGACGCCGAGCGGTGCGTCGCAGTGTATGCGCGTCAGGGAGCGCGCCAGATACGCCGCCTCGCGATGTTCGCGCAGCCGGGCAGGGAGCCGTGAAGCGCCGCGCAACGGCAGGTAGGCGACCTGTTCAAGGTCGGCGTACAGTTCCTCCAGTGAGGCGTAGCGGCTCATGAGCGCGCCGGCGGTCTTCGGCCCGATGCCGGGCACGCCAGGAATGTTGTCGACCGCATCGCCGGTCAACGCCAGGTAATCGGCCATGCGCTCAGGCGCCACGCCGAAGCGCCCGGCAATCTCCTCGTAGGCATATTCGGCCGCGTCGCTGTAGTCCCAGAAGCAGTCGCCTCTGCCCACCAGCTGCGCGAGGTCCTTGTCACGCGTCACGACCGTGACGCGCAGGCCCTCACCACGCACTCTGACCGCCAGCGTGCCGATCAGGTCGTCGGCCTCGTATTCGCTGCTGGCGAATTCGGGCACCCCGAGGTGACGGCAGAATTCGCGGCACAGCGCGAACTGGCGCTTGAGCTCCGGCGGCGCCGGCTCGCGATTCGCCTTGTACGAAGGGAGCAGCGCGTGGCGGTGGCCTGCGCCGCGGCTCTCGTCGAAGGCCACGGCCAGGAAACGCGGCGCGCGCCGCTCGATCAGGTCGCCGAGGAAGCGCGCGAAGCCGTACAGCGCGTGCGTTGGATTGCCTGCCGCGTCATGGAGCGGGGGCGACTGCGCGTACCAGGCGCGGAAGATGTACACGGAGGCATCGATCAGATAGACCATGCGGACCGCGGCGGCGGACGGGGCACCACCCGCAGCGATGCCATGATCGATGCCGGCCCTAGCTGCGCCAGCGCTGGATGCGCGCGTGCAGGGGGCTGCTGCGCGGGAAATGCGCCTGCAGGTATTCCATCTGGTCGGCAAGCACGCGCCGGCCCTTGAGGAAGATGTACTCCGCGTAGGTGGGCATGAACGGCACGGCGATCAGCTGCATCTTCGCCTGCTCCGGCGTGCGCCAGGCCTTGAGGTTATTGCAGCCGCGGCAGGCGGCGACCACGTTGGTCCACACGTCGCGCCCGCCCTGGCTGAAGGGCCGCACGTGATCGCGTGAGAGCTCGCGGCCGTGGAAACGCTCGCCGCAATACAGGCACAGGTAGGCGTCACGGCGGAACAGGGTCTCGTTGTTGAGCGGCGGCACGTAGTCGTGGCGGGTGTTGCCGGGATTACCGGTGTGTCCCACCGTCGCCACGATCGAATTGACCTCGACCACGGTACGCTTGCCGCTGCGCGCGTTGATGCCGCCGTAGAGCCGGTAGACGAGGGAGCCACAGGTATAGGCCACCTGCTCCTGGTGGTAGAGGCGCGCCGCCTCCCGGTAATCGATCCACTCGAGTGGCATGCCAGCGATGTCGGCGCGCAGGACCATCTGCGACAGGCCGTGCGCAGCCGAATGCACGACGAGGCGGAAATCCTCGTCGGCACGTTGCCGGGACAGCGCAACCTTCTGGCTCATGTGTGTAAGATACGGCAGCCGTATGCGAGAATTCAACGGATGAGGCGTCAACGCAACACCCGTCTGGGAGCTATTTCATGCCCGTGACCATTGGCGCGCTGCGCGAGACCGTTCCCGGTGAAACGCGTGTCAGT
>DATFUG010000418.1:0-16078 GCA_035261025.1 Steroidobacteraceae bacterium
GCCAGCTCAGCATCGTTTCGGAATACGGGATCTCCAGAGCGGTGCAGAGCCGCGCGAGCATCCGCGGCGGGTTGGCCAGTACGTCGGCTCCGTCGACCACCGGAGGGGCGCGCCCCAGTCGATCCGCTTCCCGCTCGAACAGCTCCCGTTGTTGCACGAAGCCCAGATCGGCCAGCGCAATATCGCTACGCTTGTGGGCGTATGAGCTCAATACCGCTTGCGGGTCGCGGATCAGGTAGCAATTGCGCATGCGTCCGATCCACTCGCGACCGAAGCCGTCCAGCATGTGGTGGGTCATGTGCTTCTGGTAATAGATCGACTTGCCACCCGGCACAGGTCCGAGCAATCTGGTGACGACCTCGCGCCAGTTGTCGGGCTGGGAAGCCAGAACCTCGGCACGCATCGGATGCATCGAGCCGGAACCCGCCAGGTACGCGGCATAGAAGGGCTCATCGACCACCGCGGTGTCCGCCCGTGTGCCGAATGAGCGCATCAAAGCCGTGGAGATGTTTCGTGGCCCCGACCACATGGCAATGCGGATCGGATCGGGGATCATCACGTCCTCTCGGCGGACGGCGCATCCTTCAACGACTCGTAGGCGCGATGCAATCGTTGTGTCAGCGGCCCGGGCAATGGCGCAGGCAACACCTGTCCGTCGATCGCCCGCACCGGCGTAATCCCTCCGAAGGTGCCGGTCACGAAGGCCTCATCTGCGCCCCGGGCCTCGGCCAGGGTAAAGTCCCCCAACTCTATGGGCAGCCCCTCTTGCCGGCAGAGCCGGATGACATTGCCGCGCGTGATGCCGTTGAAACAAAACTCGCCCGTGGATGTCATCACCACGCCATGGTTCACGAAGAAAAAGTTAGTGGCATTGCAACTGGATACGAAGCCGTGCGGATCGAGCATCAGCGCTTCGTCCGCGCCAGCCTCGATGGCCTGCAGCAAGGCCGTGATCAGATTCAAACGGCTGTGTGAGTTGAGCCGCATGTCAAACATCGTCGCCGGCGTGCAGCGTATGGACGAGGTGAAAAGACTCAGGCCCTCGGCCAGCAGTTGTAGGCTCGGCAGCTTGTATTCGGCGACAATGGCTATCGTGGGTTTGCCGAGGGCGTTGCGCGGATCCTGGTTCGGGGCCGATTTTTCACCGCGAGTCACCATCAAACGGATATGCACACCATCGCGCATGTCATTGGCGGCGAGCGTACGCATCAGCTCGCCGATGAGGGTCTGACGGTCCAGGCCGATGTCGAGGCGGATCTGATTTGCGCCCCAGTAAAGGCGATCGAGATGCTCATCAAGAAAGAGCAATCTTCCCTGGTGCAATCGGATGCCTTCCCAGATGCCGTCCCCAACGACGAAGCCACCGTCGAACAAGGACACCTTGGCGGCGTTGCGCGGCAGCAGTCGGCCATTGAGGTAGACCAGGGCGAGGGCGTTGCGCGAATCGGGGATGTAGTCCTGGCTGCAAGCCATGCCGTTCTCGCCCTCGAATGTGGCGACTATCGTAGCGCATTAGAATGGCGGAGGTACGCAACCAGGCGCCGCGGGGGCCGCCAGCGCCGCACAAGATGCGCCGGCCAGAAATCGTCTCAGGCCAAAGAGTCCCAGTACCGTTCCATCCTGGTGCGCATCGCCTCATCGGGCAGGCGGCCGCGTGCCGCGCGCTGGTTGTCCTCAAGGTGAGTCAGCTGCGTGGATCCGGGTATCGTGCAGGTCACGGCCGGATGTGAAACCACGTACTTGAGCAGAACCTGACCCCAGCTGCCCGCATCAATGTCGGCAGCCCAGTCCGGCAATGCGCGCGTCTGCAGACGCGCAAAGAGCGAGCCGAACCCGAAGGGTATATTGGCCAGGACCCCGATCTTGCGCTCCAGTGCGAGGGGCAACAGGGCCGTCGCCGCATCGCGATTGGCGAGCGAATAGTCGACCTGGACGAAATCGAGTGGGTACTTGCGCATGTAGTCGGCCATCTGCGCGTGCTGGGACACGCGCGAGGTCGTGATGCCGATATAGCGAATCTTCCCCGCCAGCTTCCACTGTTGGAGAGTCGGCATGAGCTCATCGACTCCATCCAGGTTGTGGACCTGGAGCAAATCGATTCGCTGTGTCTTTAGGCGGTCCAGCGAACGCTGGAAACTCGCGGCGCCGCCGGCGGAGGAGCCTCCCGCGGTGAGCTTGGTGGCGAGAAACAGGTCCGCCCGAATGCCCAGCGCCGCCACGGCATCGCCAATGAGCCCCTCACTGTCACCATAGGCCGCTGCCGTGTCGATCACGGTGCCGCCCAGCTCGTGCATGCGTTTGATCTCAGATTGAATGACCTCACGAGCGCTGGCGCGGAACTTGTCCGTGCCGAGGCCGACAACCGGCAAGCGTTCGCCCGTGCCTGGAATGGTCTTGGTCAGCAACGGCGCTGACGGACCGGTGTCCGCCCCGGCGGCCCGCTGTATGGCCAGGGCGGCCCCCGCTGCCAGGCCTGCCTGCAGGACGCGTCGCCTTGATCGCCGAAACGGAAAGCGGCCCTTCATGATTTGGGTTCTCCTGATGTTGCTTGAGGGGGCAGCAATGCGGAGACAGGGACAATTCATTATATTGACCCTGCGACATCCGGGAGGTTCATTCTTCAAATGATGGCGGACAAAAAGGGGAGCGCCCTGAGCCACGCCACTGGGCCGGCGAACGTACCGTTGGCAACCGGAGCAATGCGCGGAGCCGCGGCGCGCATCCCGCTCGGGCGTAGTGGCATTGAGGTGGCACCACTGGGCTGGGGGATGTGGCGCTTTGCCGGCGCGGATGTCGCGACCGCGCGGCGGCGGGTTGAGGCTGCGCTGGACATCGGTTGCACGCTGTTCGACACCGCGGACATCTACGGCGTTGGCACCCCGGAGGGATTCGGCGGCGCAGAGCGGCTGCTGGGCCTGGTGTTACGCGCGGCACCTGAACTGCGGCAGCGCATGGTCCTGGCCACCAAGGCCGGCATCTTTCCGCCCCTGCCCTACGACTCCAGTGCGGCCTACCTGGTACAGGCCTGCGAGAATTCATTGCAACGCCTGGGGGTCGAGTGCATCGACCTGTTCCAGATTCACCGCCCGGACCTGCTCACGCATCCGGCGGAAGTTGCGGCGGCGCTCGAGCAGCTGCGGGGAGCCGGCAAGATACGGGCGGCGGGTGTGTCCAATTATTCGGCCTCGCAACTTGATGCGCTCAGCCAGCACCTGTCGTTCTCGCTGGCGTCGGTGCAGCCGGAGTTTTCGCCCCTGGCTATTGGGCCGCTGACGAATGGCGTGCTGGATGCCGCCATGCGTCTCGGCATTGCCGTGCTCGCCTGGTCACCCCTTGCGCAGGGCAGGCTGGGGGCCGCCAGATCGGATCCGGCGGGCGATGTGCGCGCAGCCGCGGTCATCGGGGCGCTGGACCGTGTCGCGGTGCGCGCCGCCGTGCCGCGCTCGGCGGTGGCCTACGCCTGGGTCATGGCCCACCCGTCACGCCCCGTGCCGCTGATCGGCAGCCAGAATCCGTCGCGGATCCGCGAAGCTGCGGCGGCGTATGAGGTGCAGCTGCGACGCGAGGAGTGGTACCAGATCCTGGAAGCCGCGCGCGGCGAACCCATGCCGTGAGTGGCGTCCTGCGTCGGCCTGCATCGCCCGCTCACCTTTGCTCAAATTTGGTGCATTGGCCCGCGTAGTCCTACACTAATACGCTGCAATGTCCGTGGTCCTCAGGGGGTAATCATGAAAAGGCGTCAATTCGTCGCTGCGGGTCTTACGCTCGCCGCGACCTGGCCACTGCGTGGCTTCGCATCGGTTCTCAAGGGAGTCAGCGACACGCCGGCCAAGACACTCGCAGGGGGCGAGATTGTACTGCCCGGTTCGTCGATCGAGGCTCTCGCTGCCAGCCTGCGCGGCGATGTGCTTTTGGCGAGTAACCAGGACTACGACCGGACTCGTCGCGTCTGGAACGCCCTGTTCGACAGGAAGCCCGCGCTGATCGCGCGCTGTACGGGTGCTGCCGATGTCCGGAACGCCGTCAATTTTGCTCGCGAGCACCAGTTGCTGACCGCGGTGCGCGCTGGCGGCCACAGCCTGTCGGGCAAGTCGAGCTGCGAGGGCGGACTGGTGATCGATCTGCAGCAGATGCGGGGCGTGCGCGTCGATCCGGAAGCCAAGCGCGCCTATCTGGAGTCCGGCTCGCTGCTGGGGCAGCTCGATCACGAATGCGCGGGCTTTGGGCTGGCGACCACAGCAGGGACCGTCTCGCACACGGGCGCTGCGGGTCTCACGCTCGGCGGTGGCTTGGGAAGGCTGGGCCGGCGTTTCGGACTTGCCTGCGACAATGTCGCCTCCTTCGACATCGTAACCGCCGATGGGCGCTTCCTGCGGGCGGGCGATCACGAAAATCCCGATCTTTACTGGGCCCTGCGCGGCGGTGGCGGCAATTTCGGCATCGTGACCGCTATTGAGTACCGGCTCCATGAAATGGATCCCGTGATCCTCGGTGGAAACGTCGTCTGGCCGCTCGAGCAGGCGCGCGACGTGCTGCGTTATTTCCGGGATATTGCCGCGGAGGCGCCCGAGGTCGTCAACCTGGCCCCCGACCTGCACTGGGAACCTGACGGCGCCAAGATCGCTATCGAAGTGTGCTGGTCGGGGGATCGCGTGAAGGGCGAGACCTGGCTCAAGAAGTTGCGCGCCTTCGGCAAACCGGTCCGTGACGACGTCGCGCCCTTGCCCTATGTGGCGATACAGTCCAGTGGCGATGAGGTGCTCGGGGCGGGTCAGTACTACTACATCAAGAGTGGCATGCTGACGCAGCTCAAGGATGATGGCATCGATCTCATCGTGGATGCGTTCAAGCGCATGCCGAACTGGTTCCTGGTGTTCTTCGACCACTGTGGCGGGGCGTACAGGAATGTGGCGCCGGCCGCGACGGCATTCCCCAACCGCGACATGCAGTTCACGCTCGGTGCCCTTGGAATCTGGCCGAACAGGGATGGCATTGAAGACAATATGGCGAAGATGCGTGCGATCTGGCACGAACTGGAGCCGCTGACCAAGGGCTTTTACACCAACCTCTCCGACCAGGACACGACGATGGCTCACTATCGGGAGAACTACGGCGCGAACTTCGAGCGGCTGGTGACGGTGAAGGCCAAGTACGATCCGGCGAACCTGTTCCGGTTGAACGCGAACGTGCCGCCAAAGATGCGGTGAGCGCCTGGCGATGCGGGTGATTGAATGGTGAGTCAATTGCCCGAGCAACCCATGTTCCAGGAAACATGAAATATAGTACATAACATATTGATATTTCTTATTATTAAATCGCCCTTCAGGCCGAGTGCGGCCGCTGGAGGGACGAGGTGTCCGGGCTCCGGGTCGCTGTGGAGACTTTCAAACCGGCCTACACCGCACGGCCATCTGCCGGCGGGCGTTGAGGCGCGGTGGCGCCGGGCGAGAAACGTCCTGCGGCACGAACGTCGGCGCGACGCGGGAGACGTACCGGCACGGCTTCCCGAATCTGGCGTGTTCGCGCGTCCAGCAATTTGTCGCTACGACACCAGGCACGACTTCATCGATGTGACGCGCAAGACCTCGCGTAACTGCGCTGCGCGTGCGCGGGTTGGATCAACTCGCTGGACACAGGGCTAAGCGGTGCTCCCGAATGCTCGCTGAAGTGCAGGTTGCCGCCCGCGCCGCTTCACGTCTGCATTGACCTCCTCGGCAGCCGGCCGAGGCGCTTGCGTCGCCGGGATGGAAGCGCTTAACTTGGAGACATGCCCTTTGTCTCCGCCCGCACACAGAAGAGCAGCTACGATGTCATCGTAGTCGGATCCGGTGCCGCCGGCGGGCAGTCTGCCTATACGCTCTGCATGGACGGCGCCAAGGTCCTGATGCTGGAGGCCGGCCGCAAGTACGATCCGGCACTTGAGACACCGATGTTTCAGACACCGGACATGGCTCCACTTGGGGGAGCGGGTACTCCGGAGAAACCCTTTGGCTTCTACGACGCGACAGTCGATGGGGGCTGGGAAGTTCCCGGAGAGCCCTACGTGCGCGCGAGCGAGGCAGACGCCGGTCGCTTCGAGTGGTGGCGGGCCCGCATGCTCGGCGGCCGCACCAATCACTGGGGACGCATTTCACTCCGCAACGGGCCCTACGATTTCAAGCCGTATAGCCGGGACGGGCTCGGCTTCGATTGGCCCATCAGCTATGAGGATCTCGCTCCGTATTACGACAGGGTCGAGTTGCTGATCGGTGTTTACGGTACCAGCGAGGGTCTGGAAAACACGCCCGATTCTTCGCCTGGTTGCCTCTTGCCGCCACCCAAGCCGCTGGTCAGTGACCTCCTGGTCGCGCAACGCGCGAAGCGCCTGGGCATACCGGTAATACCCGGCCATCGCGCAGTGCTTACTCAGCCGCTCGATTTCGCCCATACGCCGGCGCGGTTGCATCCGGGCAATGCCACGGCGCAAAAGATCCTCGCCGAGGACATGCGCAGCCGCTCGGCCTGCATCTGGGCGACTCCGTGCGGGCGCGGCTGCTCCATTCGCGCCAACTACCAGTCCACCACTGTGCATCTGCCGCCCGCGCTCGCGAGTGGCAATCTCGATGTCAGAACCGATGCGATGGTTTACGAGGTGACCCTGGGGCCTGAAGGACGCGCAAGCGGCGTGAGCTTCGTTGACCGGACTACCGGTAAGCACCAGCACGTCTCCGCCAGGGCCGTGATACTTGCCGCGAGCGCCTGCGAGTCGGTCCGAATTCTGCTCAATTCGAAGAGCGCGCCGTTTTCCAATGGCCTCGCGAACTCCAGCGGCAAGGTAGGGCGCTACCTGATGGACACGGTAGGCAGCAGCCTGGGCGGGCAGATTCCACTGCTCGAGAGCCTGCCTCCGCTCAATGAAGATGCGGCGAGCGGCCATCAATTGTATGTGCCCTGGTGGCTCTATCAGGATCAGCATGCGGGCAAGCTCGGTTTTGCGCGGGGCTACCATATCGAATTCGGCGGTGGCAGGCGGATGCCCGACAATGGAACCGGTACAAAGATGGAATGGCTGACTGACGGGAGCTATGGGGCAAAGTTTAAGCAGGATATGCGCCGCTATTACGGCTCCTTCGTCTATTTCGACGGGCGGGGGGAGATGATCCCCAACGATCACTCGTTCTGCGAGATAGATCCCAGTGTCAAGGACAAGTGGGGAATTCCCGTGTTGCGGTTTCACTGGGAATGGTCGGAGCACGAGCGCCGGCAGGCGGCGCATATGCAAAAAACTTTTGCCGACATCATTGGGGCCATGGGCGGTCGCACGGAGGGCGCGGCGCAGGCCGACGGTGCCAGGGCGATCGCACCCGGCGGATCGATCATCCACGAAGTCGGCGGGGCAATGATGGGCGCCAGTCCGGCAACATCGGTCACCAACCAGTGGTGCCAGACCTGGGACGTCGAGAATCTGTTCGTGACTGACGGCGCTGTGTTTGCGTCGAACGCGGACAAGAATCCGACGCTGACCATCATGGCGCTGGCGTGGCGCGCGGCAGACCATATCCTCGAGCGCATGCGGCGCAAGGAGCTGTGATGGATCGGCGCACCACGATCAAATGGGTGATGGCGGCCAGCGCCGCGTGGTCGTTTCCCGCGGCGCAAGGCGCGCAAGCGCGCCCGACGATCCGGGCGCGCGGTTACGGGACGGACCCCAACCTGGCGAAGGCGTACCGGCGGGGCGAGCTGTGGCCGCTGACGATGTCAGCGCCACAGCGAAGGCTGGCGGGGTTTCTGACGGACCTCATTATTCCGGCCGACGCGCACTCGCCGAGCGCCTCGGCCGTGGGAGTCGTCGACTTCATCGATGAGTGGATCAGTGCGCCCTATCCGTTGCACCTGCAGGATCGAACCACAGTCCTGGACGGTTTCACCTGGCTGGAGGCGGAGGCCGCGCGGCGATTTGGCAAGGGATTCTCGGACCTCGAGGTCATTGAGCAACGCGGAATCTGCGATGCCATCTGCGACGAATCGCGCGCGGCGGCCGGACTGCGCGTCGCCGCACGCTTTTTCGCGCTCTATCGCGACTTGACTGCCGGCGGTTTCTACTCCACGCCCGTCGGTCGCAAGGACCTCAATTACATTGGCAATGTGCCGCTCGTAAACTTCGACGGGCCGCCACCGGCGTTGTTGAAGAGCCTGGGCCTGCTGTGAGTTCGTTTCACGCATGAGGTGAGCTGTGCATAAATTTCATGGGTCCGAAGCGATACCGGCATCACTTTGCTGGGTGGTGCTGATGGCGGTGGCAATGCCGGCGCCGGCGGCCTCGTCGGGATGGCATCGGTTATTGGAAGATCACGGTGCCTCCGCGTGGCGCGGCTGGAAGACAGCGGACCTGCCGGCGGGCTGGCACGTCGCTGGCGGGGTGCTGTCCAAGGACGGTCCGGTCGACGATCTGGTCACGAACCAGAGCTTTGGAAATTTCGAGCTCGAGCTCGAGTGGAAGATGGGCAAGGGTGGCAACAGCGGCCTCTTTTACCGCGGTACGCGCGAATATGACCATATTTACTGGAGTGGCCCGGAATATCAGCTGCTCGATGACGCGAATGCGGCGGACGGCAGCAATCGTCTCACCGCCGCTGCGGCGGCCTACGCGCTCTATGGTGCACCGGCCGGGATCGTGCGGCCGTTCGATCAATGGAACCGCACCCGCCTCATCGTGAATGGCGGACACGTGGAGCATTGGCTTAACGGGCGCAAGGTCGTTGAGTATGAACTCTGGAGCGCGGACTGGAAGGCCAAGGTCGCATCGAGCAAATTTGCGGCCTACCCCAATTATGGTTTAGCAACGACGGGCCTGATTGGCCTGCAGGGCGATCACCCCGGAGCCCTATCGATTCGTCGCATCCGCGTGCGCGAGCTGCCGTAAAGGGCCCGAGCCTCTGGCGGGACCGCCAGGGCGCCGCTTGAGCCCGACGGGATCAGGGATTTCCTGACGGGTCGGGCACGACATCGAACGCGACGGTCAAGCGAGCCTGGTGACTGGAAAACGGCACGGTCCCGTGCCAGAAGTAGGATGGAAACAGCACCAGCATGCCGACACGCGGACGCACCGAATATTCGCTCGGCAGGGGTGGAGTCGTTGCGATACCCGGTTCACCAAACCTCAGAGCGCCTTCCTGCGTCCGGGAGTCGGCCATGCCGTCGGGCAGCTCAATATAGCAGGCCGATGAAATCCAGCCACGCGGATGAACATGATTGGCATGATAGCCCGAGCTGCGCAGCCGCACCGACCAGCTGCCATTGAAGCGCCAATTTCCGCGGTTGCGACGGCGCAATGGGTCGGAGCCCTGACCCGCATTTTCGAGGTAACGGCGGATAGGCGCCGCGAAGCTGCCGAACAGCGCCAGAATCGCCGGATCGGCGCTACGCGCCAGATCCTGGGTGGTCTCAGTGCCATGTCGAAGGGACTGGAATAGCAGTGGATGGCCTTTCGGGTCGTGCAGGCGGCCGAGACTCACCTTGAGGTCGGCAAGGAAGGCGGCCATGTCCGGCCACGACGGCGGCGCGTCGAGCTGAGCAGCGACTACCCGCTGTTTGTAATCACAACATCGTGCGTAGCGCTCGTCCCCGAGCAGGCGCCAGGCGGTGGTCTGCAGCGCAATCAGGTATTGATCATCCGGCGCATGGCCCAGCAGCGCCTCGCATTGGGGGAGTGCGCCGCGGGCATCGCCGACACCGAGCTGCGCGGCCACTAGCAGGGTCCTGGCGGGGATGCTGGTCGGCATCGTGCCCAGTGCGCGTTCGGCCAGCGCCAGGGCCGCGGCCGAATCGAACTCCAGCGCCGCAAGGCCTGCGCGGATCAGAAGATTGGTCGGCGCCCGCGGACGTCCGGCCTGTTGCGCCAGGCAGGCATAGGCCGCGCGCGCGTCACCCGCAGCCTGCAGGAGGGCGGCCTTGGCTGCCCATAGGGCATCCTCGCCGGTAAAGCGCCGCAACGCCTCGTCAAGCACCGCGGTCGCCTGCGCGATGTCACCGGTACGCGTCCAGATCAGCTGCGCAAGATTGCTCTGTGCTTCGACCAGGCGTGGCTCAATCGCCAGACAATCACGCAATGCCGCTTCGGCGCGCTCTGGTGCGCCCTGCGCAAGCAGGCTGCGGGCGTAGCTGTTGTACAACGCCGCAGTCCTATGCCCTTGCCTCAGGGTACAATCGGCGACACGCGCCGCCTCCTCGTGCTGGTTGGCGCCTTCAAGGGCCATGGCAAGGGCTTGAGCCGCAGTTAGATCGCCGGGCGAGGCGGCGAATTTGCGCCGGTATAGCGCTAGGGCCTCCTCCCGGCGGCCCAACGCGGCCAGCACCGCAATATGCTGCGCGACCAGCTCGGCATTCGCCTTGCCCGCTACGCACAGGGGCTCCACCAGCGCGAGGGCCTGCGCCGGGCGCAGGGTGTCGTTGTAGTGTCGCGCGAGCACGAGCGCCGCGCGTGCGTCGGCCGGCGAAGCGGTGGCGGCGCGCCGCAACAACGGTTCAGCCTCGAGAACGCGGCCGCTGCTGAGCAGCAGCTCGCCCAGCATCGTCATCGTGCCTGACCAGTTCGGGTCAAGCGCGAGCGCCTGGCGCAGCAGCCCTTCGGCGGCCACGGCGTCGCCCAACGCTTGCTTGGTGCCGGCGAGCAGGCGCAGCGCCTCCACATATCCTGGATTCGCCGCGACGATCGTTTCGAGTTGCTCGTGGGCGGCCTTGAGGCTGCCCGCCTGCAGCAGTGCGCTGACGCGCCGCATGGCTTCGATGAGTGGCGGGGAAGTCACGGCCATAGCGGGGGCAAGGCTAGCATGACGTCCTAAGGAAAACCCCCTCGCGTCCGTGGGCGCGAGGGGGTGGTATCAGCTCAACTCAATATCGGCACTCGTCCTTGGACATTCAGAAGGCGTACTTGGCTTGAAGGCTGTATTCACGGCCCAGGATTGAGCGTCCGAACCCAACACCATTCTGCACGGCATTGCCGCCTATGCGGGCATTACCCTCGGTCAAACCGATCTGGTTGGTGATGTTGGAACCGAGCAGCCGGAACTGCCACCGCTCGCCCACTTTGGCTACGATGCCGGCAGCGAGGTCGTAGTAGCTGCCCAGCGGATTGAGGCCCGTGCTGTCCTGGTAGTGCTGGCCAATGTGCTCGTAGGTCATGAACTCGGTCAGCGTGCCCCAACTCATGTCCTGCGTGTCACTCGGCGTGATGCGGTACTGGAACTTCGGCAAGCGGGCGAGCTGCACGCCATTGATGGTGCCGCAGACCAAGACGTTGTTGATGTCGAAGTAGTCGAAGCAGCCCTGGTAGTCCTTGTAGTGGGCATTCTCGTAATTGGCATTCAGGGTGATCTTGAATTCCCTGGCGGCCGATGAATCACTGCCCGCCAAAGGATTCACGCTGCCGATGAACCGCAGACCCACTGAAGTCGAGCCATAGGTCGTGACGGGCCCCAGCGGTACGTGATTGATGTCTTGGGGCTGGTACGAAAGGCCCTTGAAATCTTTCTTGTAGATTGACGCGTCTATATAGGTGTAGCGGTTCTGAACCTTGAAGCCCACTTCAATGTTCTCTACACGATTGATGGGCAGGAGATTGGGGCAGTTGTAACTGGTGTTGTACCGCTGGCAGCGAACACTGTCGAAATTGGGAAAGAACACACCATTGTTGACACGCACATAGGCGCTCATGTGGTCACTGAACTCGTAGTTCGCGCCCAGGGAGAACGCCGGCAGAGTGGTGCTTGCACCCTCCTTGGTGTAGGTGCCGTCGGGCATTTCGACTGCGTTATCCCACAGGTCGTACTGTGAGCCCATCTGGATCGGCGCCAGGTTGGTGGTCTGCTGCGACAGGCTGAGGTGTTCGACACGAGCCGCGGCATCCAGCAACCACCGGTCGATCTTCCATGAATCGGACAGGTAGAAGGCCGCATTGGTGGCGGTGCCCTGCTGGAGGATCTGGTAGCCACCGTTGGCATTCACGATGCCCTGCGCACTGGTCACATTGTAGATGTTCCCGCCCGAGGTAGCCTGCAGGATAATCGGGCTGGCATTCGGCCTGTTGGTGATCAGCACATTGCTGCCCAGCGACCAGTTGTCGCTCATCGTGTAGTGGGCCGCATAGACGCCTGCGGTGAGCGTATTGCCGTTGTCGAAGGCCTTCGCGAGCCGGAATTCATCCGTGGCATTCCAGAGCCTCTTCTGGACGCGCCAGACCTGCTGGGTCACCACGCTTTGGGCGAGATTCGCCGCGGTGCCGTTCGTGTAGGTAGCCATCACATCGGCCGGGGTAAGCGGGACCGGCAGGGTCAATCCATTGATGAAGGCCTGCAGGGTCTGGGGGTTGCCATTGTTGACCAGCGCATTGGTATCCATGTCGCCGCCGTCAAACAGGAAGCTGTTTGATATCGACCAGCCGTTCGAGAGCTTCAGGTTGAGACTTGAACCCACGTAGGTCAGGTTCGAGCCACGACCATTGCTGATGTTGACGTTTTCAAAACCGCCGGTGGCCGGATTCGGTATCTGGAAATTCTGCAGCTCGTAGCTGTTGTAGGTGGAGTTGCGCTGATCGAAACCCGGATAGGGGTCGGCCGACCCATTGTTGACCACATACGGAAAATCGGCGACCCACTGGTTCTTGTCGTTCAGCGACCGCACCCAGAACATGACCGAGCCATCGGTCAGGTCGTGCTTAAGAGTCGCGGTCAGCTGATGGCCGAGGTCAGCCGGATATTGCGGGTCGCGCACGCCGGCGGACTCGCGGTAGAAGCCACCGAGGCTGCCGTACCATCCTTCAGTCAGCTTGGCGCCGTAGTAGGCGTCCACGCGTCCCAGGCCCTCGTTGCCGTACGTATAGGCAACCGACCCTTTGGGCGTGTCCGAGCCTGTCCTCAGGATGAAGTTTGCCGTGGCACCGGGCTGCCCGGGGCCGAAGATCGCGCCCGTGCCGCCCTGGACGATTTCAACGCGCTCGACGGTGTCGTCAAAGCGCAGCAGGGAACTGGAATCCAGGAAGGACAGGGAGGGAGAGCCGTACAGGGGCGAGCCCTGGATCATGGTGGAGAAATACGGCGAGTCGCCGCCGCCGTTGGGGAAACCGGCCACGTCAACGTTGACGCCGGTCTGTCCGCCGGACGCTTCCGGCCAGATGCCGGGCGAGAGCTTGAAGATCTCGGCCGCACTGGCGGGATTGGCGTTCTGAATCTCGTCGAGGGATGCCGATACAATGTTGTAGCTCGCGTCCAGTTTTCTCACACCGGAAGCCGTCGCAGTAACCACGATTTCCTCTAGAGCATCGGTGCTGGCTGTTGCGGGCGCCGGCGTCTGCGCGTAGGCGCCGCCACTGGCACCGTAAAGAATGCCGGCCACTGCGGCAGCAATGGCCTGTGCGCAGGCTACGCGGCTCTTGGCAGGCGGCAATGTTGCCAAAAAGCAACGAATCGAGCGCGAGTGGACGGGTTGTTTGTCTTTCACGGCTATTCCCCCATTGTCCTGGATCTAAGAGCTAAGGATTTGTTGATTATTAACGCTTAATCAATATCTGACAGATCAGTAATCAACCACAGCCAACCGGCCCATTTGGAGCGCTGACTGGCGCAGCGAGTGGTGTCCGTAAAACAGGAGGGGAAGCGTATAAGCATTTGCGAATTATGGCAAGTCTCGGTCCGGCCTCGTTTGCCAGGCGCCGTGTAACCCTCGCCTTTCCAAATTTACCGGGTCGCAGCCGGATCCGGTATGGCCAGAAACACCGTACTCCACAGTTGCGCGGCGTTGGATTCGTCGACATCGGCGGCACTGGAACCGAAGGGCGCAATCTGGAAATGCCCTGCCTCATACGCCCAGGACCAGAGCTCCGAATTGCGCATCGCATGCGCGGAGCGGATGGCCTGCCAGAGCCGATCCTGGGCCATGCGCAGCAGAGCCTTCACGGATGCAGGCAGCTCCGGGCGCCGCAGCTGGCGCTCCAGTCCGGCCGCCAGCACGGCTTGCTGCCAGGACCAGATGACCGTGCCGTGATAGGCGTTGCTGGTGAGCCGAGCCTGGATGGAGGGGCCTGCATAGACGGGATTTGCGACCACAACACCTACATCAGTGAGGAGTCCGGCCGGGAACGGCCGCATCATCGCGCTCACGGCTCGACGCAGCGCCACCGGTGTCGGTTGGCCAAACAGGAGTTCGAAGCCCTCGTCCGTGTGGAGGATGGGAATGGTCCTGGCATCGGCGGAAAGCGCCAGGGCATGGAAGCGCACCGGTGAGCGATCCACAGAGAGCAGCGCAGCCTCACTGGGTACGTTCAGGGCCGCGGCGTACCGGACAATGTCCCGGCGGGCTGCAGCGCTGGTTAAGATGACATCGAACAGCGGTCCGGCCCGGGTGCGCCAGATTCCCGCCATCGTCGCGGCACGCGAGAAGCTCCGGCGCTCAGCCGGATCGAGATAGGGATCAAGCAGACCGCTGTCCAAAAAACGACCGGCCGCCGCCAGCGCGGCGGGCACGAACACGGCGTTGACGTCATAGGGATAGCGCCCATCCCCCAGGCCGTCGTGGCTGTCCCGCCATTGACCCGCGTCCAGACCGTGCTTGAGCGCAATGAGATTTTCTGCCCGCGGATCGTGCGCAAACTTTTCTCCTGCCTGCAGGACAAACCTGAGGTTGCTGGCCAGATCAGCGCCCAGTGCTCGTGGTGCCTCAGCGTAGCGGCCGTCCTTGCGCGCCAGGAATTGTGCGGCCTGCGCTCGGCCGCGGGCGTCGTCAAGCAACCATTCCGCGGCGACGGGGGCCAACATGAAGGAACCATCGATCATGTTGTAATTGAAGGTCGGGGCATCCGGCTTGTCGCCGGGTGCACGCAGGTGATCGAGAATGGCGACCTCGCCGATGTCTTCCTCATGCGCCACCTCGCCCTGCGCGGAAAGGCGGGTCAGTACCGCACCCAGCCCGGCCGCTACCGCTTCGGGAGTGAGTACAGGCATGAGCAGACGCACCGACATCAAGGTGTCACGACCGAAGTAGGTGTTGAAGCGCCAGGAGCCAGCGAGAAATTTTTCCTTGTAACTCAGAAAGGTCAGCGCATTGCGAGCCGTGGTGTCCGCTGCCGCCCGGTCGTTGAGCAGGTCCTGGCCGGACAGCGGTGTCAACGGCACCTCGCCACTCACGGCGGTGATGACCAGCTCGATACGCCCGTCGCTCCCCGCCCTGAGGTGATCCGCCAGCAGAGTTCCGTGAGTGACCTGTACGCTGAGGCGGTACCCGGCAGCACCGTCGAGCCGATCACGCGCCCAGGTGATGGTCGAGTCCTGGATCACGGGGCGGGTCACCAATTCCGCCGGGACGGTGCCAAGGGCCTGGTAGTCGCGCAATACACGGACACTGGATAAGACCGCCTCCTTGATCGACAGGTCCGTTACGCCTGTCAAGGCGGCCGTAGTCGTGAGGCCGCGCAGCGACCGCCCGCGCTCGTCCTTAATGGTGAGCGGCTGCGGCTTCCCCAGCAGCGACCATGTCAGCGGCGCCGCACGGTGCGAGAACCACAGACCGACGCCGCTGTTGCCGGCGGGAAAGGCGACCAGGATGCGAGGATCTGTGCCGGATCGCAGCAGCAGGTGTGCAGCAACCGGGCCGTCGCGCAGGAAGCTGTTGAGGTTGAGACCCTCACTGACATCGAAGGACAACGGCTGGCCCGGCGCAGGCTCGCCCCTGCCGGGCTGCGCTGTCATGGCCAGGACGCCGGCGGTCGCAAGCATGCAAGTACGGCGCAGGATGGAGCGCAGATTCAAGTTCGCCTTCTCCTCAAACCGCAGGGCTTCAGTGCCATGGCACTAGCGCCGTTCGCCCGTCCGCCCTCAATCATGGGCCGCTGCTCAGCTCCTGTCCACGCGCTCAGGCACCTCGGTTCGCTGCGCCCAGGCCATGTTCAGCGTACCTGCTCGAGGAAAACCAGCTCTGAGGATTGCGGCCAGGGCAATGCGACTTCGATGCCTTCGTGCATCAGTGATTGGCCGCTGAGCATCCGGTCAGCGGCCGTTCCCTGGTCCTGGAAGCGCACGCGGTAACGGCCAGCGGGGCTGAGGCCGAGCAG
>DATFUG010000419.1:0-4057 GCA_035261025.1 Steroidobacteraceae bacterium
TGTCCCATCAATGACCAGCGGTAGCAGGAAGGGCTGGTCGTCAGCCATCAGGTGCGAGCGCTCGACGGCGAGCTTCCACTCCAGCCGGAAGTAACCCTCGCTGCGTGCATTGGTATTCGCGGAGATCAGCGCGACGAACAGGCCGCAGTCGCGAATCTGCCGTCTGATCAGCGCATCCCAGGCATCGCCTCCCCGCAGCTCGCTCTGATCGAACTACACTTCGATCCCCGCGGCGCGCAGAGCTTCGCACAGGCGCAGCGCGGCATCGGCGTCCTGGGTGGCGTAGCTCAGGAACACCGCCTTGCCCGAGTCGGTCACGGCGCCCCCGTCGCGTCAGCGCGGTCAGTCATTCAAGGACTCTTTGTCAGTAGGCCCATAGCCTACCTTAAGGCATGGGCAGCCGCTTCCCGGTGGCTATTGCGGCGCAGGGCCTGCAGAGGCGCTAAGTTTCCTGCCGCTGGCCACGCCGCATCAACGCCAGAGCGAGGGTGGCGGAAGCCACGATCAGGAACAGGCTCACGGAGTTCAGCACCGGCGTGGCCCCTTCACGCATCCGGCCGTACATCATGATCGTCAGCGGCGCGTCTGAGTGGACCTCGCCCCATTTCGCCTGGTCGCGGACGCCTTACTGTGCGGCCGGCGTGTGGAAGTGGAGCCGTTCAACGAGTAGCGCGTGTCGCGAGGGATCTCGCGTCAACAGCTTGGTACGAATCCGGAAGTACTGTCCCGTCAATCAATGAGTTGTGGGCGTGATGTGACGGAATTCCGGGGGTGAACTTGAAGTGGCACCCAGATCTGGCGAACTCTACTGTTGAACAGGCATCGGAAGTTCAACCGTGCCCGAGTTGGACGAGGTGAAGTACAGAATATTGTCCCTCGTGGCCAGATAGAGGTGCAGGTGCTTGAGTACACTCAAACCTAGAGTCAACGGAACGATTCCTTCGCAACCGCTATAGCCGGCTGCGCCGTTGGCGGGAGCTGTCCCGAATTTGCACCCCACCGGTGCCTCACCTCTCAGTTGCACACGAACATTTTGCATAGTGAACCCAGGGCTGCTCAGATCCATGGTCAGGTAGTGGGTAGGATTCTTGCCTCCCAAATCACTCTCGGTGACGACATCCGGAGAGTGTTCGTCGAGGCCGAAGAGCGTCTTTGCTGCGTCCGAATGGAGGCCAGAAAATGTACTAGCCGTTGACAGGGTGGTATCGAGATTCTGGCCGTCCAGCGCCATTGTGAAGATCTCGTTGCCCACGTAGGCGGAGCGGGTCATGGCGAGGGAGTGGTAGTCCTTGCTCCAAGTCACCACATTTCCACGGCAGTGCTTCTGCGAATACAGGCTCACATTACTTTTGGCGAGATTGAGTTCCAGATCCACCTTGTCGAAAAGACTCATTCCTGCAATCCCGACGATTGGGCGCGCAGCGGTTGGATCAGAGCGCAGCACCGGCGTGTCCCTTAACAGCAGGTACGTATCAAAAAACTTGTAGTCCTTAATCGTCAGTTCCCGGATGTTGACGTACTCCGCGATTGGTTGTGATCCGGCCATAACCCTGCTGCTGGCGGGAAGCGGCATCGCCCTTAGATTGAAGTCCCGCGCGGCGTCCCGGTACAGCGCACTTGGCCCCACAGCCGTCTCCAGCACCATGTAGGCCTCGTGACCTTTTATCGTCACTGGCAGTAGGACCTCGGACTCTTTGGTAATGACAACGTCGATCGACGCATATTTCGTCGGATAACAGTTCTTTGCCGCACGGGCAACTTCAGGGGCCGAGGCCGCTGCTGCAATAATCACGACTAAAACTAGAGCGCCTGCGCGCAAGGTGCCTTCGGCCGCGCGCGTGGTCCTTCTTGTGCCTGTGACTGGCACCGAACGCTTGAGGTTCCCGATCCACGCGGACTCCGGCGGTATGCAATCGAGGTGCTGGAAATCCGCACGCCGTGAAATGGCGTCAATAACCACTGGAAAACACGGCGTATCCTTTGTATGGAACATCTATCGCGCCCACCATGTGGCAGCCAGGAATAGGATCCACTATAAATTTCTTGCCCTTTAGGGCTCGTGCCCGAACATCCGCCATCGCATACTTGTCGCGCTCTAAAAAGCCCGACGATCTCACCAGCACGAGGGAATCGAACTTACTGGCTGCAGTGAAGCATATGACAAGCAGTGTTGCCGGATCATTATAAAAAGACGGCAAATCTTCCGAGCCCCTGATGTGAAATGGCCCCCTAAGCAAGTCCGTTACAAAGTGCTGTCCGTCAATGAGCGTGAGAGTGCCGTGTCGAGTCGATTGGCCCGTCACGAAATCCCCTTCGTACCGATTACCGTTTGCAAAGGTGTAGATGCCGCGACCATCGTACCTCCCGGCATAGAACTCACCCACGTATTGATCGCCATTTTGGTACCGAGCCGTCCCAGTGCCGTCTTCACGCCCTGAGTGCAGGGATCCAGTATAGGAATCGGTCGGGTTCCCATCAACGAACCACGACAAGTGCCCTTCGCCTTCGCCGTATCCGGCTACACATTCACCGGACCAGGTAACAGTTTCATGTTCGACCACTCGCGAGATGGGAAGTGGAAATTTACATCCCTCTCTCGACTCGGTGATCCACAGTTTGTCCGCAGCTCTGGCCTTCGCAGTGAGCAAGAGCACGGAGGCCACAACGTGAAAGAGGACCAACTGTGGTCCGAGCCGAGTGTTGTTCATGGCAGTCGCGAGGCGAGGGCCGGGAGGGTGGGCTTGGGGAGAGGTGCCTGCAGGTGCTACGTCTCCTGGCGCTGGCCGCGCCGCATCAGCGTCAGGGCAAGCGTGGCGGAAGCCACGATCAGGAACAAACTCACGGCATTGAGTACCGGCGTGGCCCCTTCACGCATCCGGCCGTACATCATGATCGTCAGCGGCGCGTCCGAACCGACCAGCATGAGGGTCGTGTTGAAATTCTCGAATGACATCAGGAAGGCGATCGCCGCCGAGCCGATCAGCGCCGGGCGCAGATAGGGCAGCGTGATGGTCCACAGCACGGCCGGATGGGTCGCACCGAGGTTGAGTGCCGCGTCCTCCAGCGTGCGGTCGAAGCGCTTCAGTCGCGCGCTGATGGTCAGCGTCGCAATCGCTGCGATATAGGAGAACTGGCCCAGCACCACCAGCGGCAGCCCGGGCCTGAGGAAGTCCAGTTCCCATCCGAACAGATCGCTGCACAGGTCGGCGATGCGGCTGGCAAAGGCCAGGATGGAAATGCCGAGGATTACGCCGGGAATGACCAGCGGCGCCAGCATGACAACGGACAGTGCGCCCTTGCCCGGAAAGCTGAAGCGTTCCATCAGAAACGCGTTGGCCGTGCCGATCAGCACCGACAACGTGGTCACCCACACCGCGACAATGCAGCTCGTCCAGATGCTGCCGAGCAGTTCCCGATCGCCAAACAGCCCGACGCGGCCGGTGGCCCGATTGCCGAGGAACCAGTCCAGCGTGAATCCGTGCCACGGCGGCGCCGGGTAGGGGGCGTCATTGAAGGCGAACACGGCGACAGTCAGCAGCGGCAGGAACAGGAACACCAGAAAGGCGATCACGTAGAGCGCCGTCGCGCTGCGCAGCCAGGCGGGTCGCGGGAGCGTGGGAATCACGTGCGCCGCATCACGTCGCTGAAGCGTTGGCCGCTCAGCTTCAGGCCGAACCAGACCATCGCGGTGGACAGCGCCAGCAGCAGGAAGCCGAAGGCGGCACCCTGTTCCCAGTTGAAGCGTACAATAAACTGCGTGTAGATCTGTTCCGTGAACCACAGCGAGTTTTTGCCGCCGAGCAGGGTCGGCGTCAGGTAATTACCGAGCGTCAGCATGAACACGACGATGCAGCCCGCGGTGATCCCCGGTGCCGCATGCGGGATGACGATCTCGCGCAGAATTGCCCCGCCCCGGCTGCCCAGGTTGTAGGCCGCTTCGATCAGAGCGTTGTCCAGGCTTTCCAGGCTCCCGACCAGCGGCACCACCATGAACAGGAGCGAGGTGTAAACCAGGCCGACCAGGATCGTCGCGTCGTGATAGAGCATCTCTACCGGC
>DATFUG010000420.1:0-7985 GCA_035261025.1 Steroidobacteraceae bacterium
CCGGGCAGCTTCAATACGCCGCTGGTGCTGCCCTCGGCCGGAGCCTCGCAGGTCGCCATCCTCGACATGAATGGCGACAACCTGCCCGACCTGGTGGCGGCGGACTACAACGTCTCGCTGTTCCTGCAGACTTCTCCCGGCACCTTCGCAGATCCTATTACCCTTTATCCGGGCGGCGCCAACTGGGTCGCGGTAGGCGATCTGAACGGCGATGGCATCCCCGACGTGGCCCTGACCGACGCCAGTGGCGTCAAGGCGCTCATGCACACCGGTGCCGCCGGCGCGACCACCTATGCCGCGCCCGTGACCGTCTTCACACAGACGATGAACAGCAATCTGGCCGGCGCCAACGTCATCGCGATTGCCGACGTCGACGGCGACGGCCTCAACGATCTGGTGATCACCGATCCGGGTCCGACCGGAGGCGCTGCCCCCAGCGTCAACGTGCTGTTGCAGGATCCGGCCAATCACGGACAGTTCCTGGCGGCGGTCAGCTATCCGGTCGCCGCCCAGAATCTGGCGCAGTCGCTGGTGCTGAAAGACCTCGACGGTGACGGCAATCTGGATATCGTGATCGGCGGTACGGATGACGTGAGCATTCTGTTGCAGGACCCCGCCAACCCCGGCGCCTTCCTGCCCGCCACCAATTTCACGGCCGAGGATGCCAATGAGATCGCGGTGGCCGACGTCAATGGCGACAACCTCCCCGACATCATCACGGCCACGGGCCCCACCCAACCGGTGGTCAATGGCGTGACGACGGCCCATCCCGGCGTGCTGCTGCAAAGCGCGACGACCCCCGGGACGTTCGCGGCGCCCGCCGACCTGCCCTGAGGCCGGTTAGGGACGGGGATCTGGCGACGCAGGCGGGCAATCGCGCTACGATTGCCCGCCTGCAATGAAGCACTCCCCGCTCATCGCGTTGCTGTCCGTGATCGCCGCCGTCGCGACGGCGGCTGAGTATCCCCAGCCTGCGCAGGGGGATTTCACCCTCAGGAATTTTCAGTTCACCACCGGCGACGTATTGCCCCAGCTGCGGATCCATTACCGCACCATCGGGGAGCCGCGGCGCGACGAGCACGGGATGGTGCGCAATGCGATACTCATCCTGCATGGCACCGGAGGGAGCGGCGCGCAGTTCATCCGCCCGGAATTCGCCGGCGAGCTTTTCGGCCCCGGGCAGCCGCTCGATGCAACGAAGTACTTTCTGATCCTCCCGGATGGCATTGGACATGGCCAGTCATCCAAGCCCAGCGATGGCCTGCACGCGCGCTTCCCGCGCTATGGCTACCTCGACATGATCGGCGCCCAGCACCTCCTGCTGACCGAGGGGCTGCATGTCAATCATCTGCGCCTGGTGATGGGCACTTCCATGGGTGGCATGCACAGCTGGCTGTGGGGTGCGCGGTTCCCCGACTTCATGGACGCCCTGCTGCCGCTCGCATCGCTCCCGGTGCAGATCTCGGGCCGCAACCGAGTCTGGCGTCGCACGATCAGCGATGCCATCCGCAACGACCCGGAATGGCACGATGGCGAGTACACGCGCCAGCCTCCGAGCCTCCGTACGGCCGAGGAGATTTCTTTCTTCATGGGGAGCAATCCGCTGCTGCGCTGGCAGCAGATGCCCGATCGCTCGACCAGTGATGCGGTGCTGGACGCGGCGGTCGCGGCGGAGCTCAAGACCGACGATGCCAATGATACGCTGTATCAGATCGAAGCCTCCCACGACTACGATCCCGGGCCGGGGCTTGCTAGCATCCGCGCACCGCTCCTGGCCATCAACTCCGCCGATGATCTGATCAACCCCCCGGAAATGGGCATTCTCGAGCGTGAAATCAAGCGCGTGACGCAAGGCCGCGCGGTGCTGATTCCGATGGGGCCGGAAACGCGCGGGCACGGCACCCATACGATGGCCGCGGTATGGAAGCAGGAGCTGATTCAGCTGTTGCGTGACTCGCCGGAGCGCTGAACGCCGGCCGCGTCGGAGTGGCTGATCGACAGCTTGTTCATCATCGGCAGTATGCCGATCGCAATAGCGGTGCACAGAATGCCGACGAAGCCGAGCCGGTTAAACAGGCTCGTGTAAATGGCCAGCGAAACGTCCGGACTGGCGATGTGCTCCGGAATATGCGCGAAGTTCGCCACGACGCTCCCCAGGTACTGGGACAGTCCGGATGCGAGAAAATAGGCTCCCATCATGAACCCGCTCATCCGGGCGGGCACGTAGCGGGCAATCATGGCCAGCCCCAGGCCACTGACCAGCAGCTCGCCCAGCGAGTACAGGCCGTAACCCCACACCATGATCCAGGAGGACACCTTGCCGTTGACCGCCCACTTGGCGCCGACGCCATAGATAAAAAATCCAATCGCCACGGCGGCAAAACCCCAGGCAAACTTCGCGGCGATCGATGGATCACGGCGCAAACGGCCGAGCGAGTTGTAGATCAGGACCAGGACCGGACTGAGGAGCACGATCCAGATTGAATTCAGGTTCTGATACTGCTCGGGAATCCAGGTGAACAGGTGCCAGCCGAAGAGGCTGAAGTTCAAATCGACGTTCTTCTGCGCGAACAGGTTCAGGGAGGTGGACATCTGCTGGTAGAAAATGAAGAAGAAAATGGTCTGCACCACGAGCACCAGCGCCGCGATCAGGCCGGCGCGCTCATCGCGGTGGCTGGTACGGATCAGGTGCAGGAAAATCCCCAGAATCACCGCGCCGGCGGTATAGACGCAGACCCGCGCGACCTCCTCGCTTTGCAGGATGATTACCGAGACGAGCACCATGCCGATGCTGCCGGCCAGCACCGCGGCGAGGCGCCGCGGCTTCGGCGGCTGCTCGTCTGCGGGCGAGCCCAGATGCGCCAGGGCGCGGCTCATCAGGGCATAGTTCATCAGACCCAGCAGCAGACCGATGGAGCACACTCCAAACGCGGTGTGCCAGCCGGCGGAATCACTGTAGTGGGCGCCGACATAGTCGCGGATCCACGGGGTGAGCGTCATCGAAATCATCGAGCCGATGTTCACGGCCATGTAGTACATGGTGAAGGCGCTGTCGATCTTGGTATCGTCGCCCTCGTAGATCTTGCGCACCAGGTTGCCGGAGTTGGCCTTGAACAGGCCGTTGCCGACGACGATCACGCCCAGCGCAACGTACAGGAAGTATTCGCTGTCGGTGGGCAGCCACAGCAGCGTGTAGCCGAAGGCCAGCACCACCGCACCAATCACCATCGTGCGGCGCGTTCCAATCAGCTTGTCGCCAATCCAGCCGCCGACCGCGGGAGTGGCGTAGATCAGCGCCGATGCCGCACCCCAGACCAGATTGGCCCGGGTGTCGATGAAGCCGAGCTTCTTCATCATGTAGGTGACCATCAGCACCTGCATGCCGTAGAAGCCAAAGCGCTCCCACATTTCGATCAGGAAGAGAGTACTGAAGGAGCGGGACTGAGAGACCGGCGTGGTCACATGTGCCATAGGTATCGCGCGCAAGAGTTCGGCATGCCTGATCGCCTGCGCAGGTTACCACCCACGCCTCATGCCCGTACACGCGAAGCGGCTATGCTGCTCCGGCGAAGCTGCCTCCGGCCGTCCTGAGGGCCGCGTAACGGCCCGAGGCCGACAGGTCCTCGCTCGCCGCCTGCTCCGTCCAGAGTGCATTGCGCCTGGCGACGAACACGCTCCTGGACAGCTGCTCGAGAGATCCGGGCCTGGCGAACAGGTATCCCTGCCCGGCAACGCAGCCGAGCGCGAGCAGTGCCGGTACCTGCGGCTCGAGCTCGATGCCTTCGGCCACCGTATCGAGTCCCAGCGTCTCGCCCAGCGTGATCACTGCGCGCGCCAGTTCCGGGCCGTTGTCGGTGTTGGTAAGGCGGCTGACGAAGGAACGATCGATCTTCAGAATGTCGATCGGGAAGCGGTGCAGGTAGGACAGCGAGGAGTAGCCGGTACCAAAATCGTCAATGGCAAGCCGGACGCCGAGCGCCTTCAACTCACTCAACCGCTCCAGATTCGCGTCCGTGTTGTGCATGATGGTGCTCTCGGTCAGCTCGATGACCAGATTGCCCGGCTCGAGCCCGGAAGCCTCCAGCGCCCGCGCCACATCCTGCACCAGATCGCCATGCTCCAGATGACGGCTGGAGATGTTGACGGCGACACGCAGGCCAGCGCCCCCTGCGACCGAGCCGCGCCAGGCACGCAGCGACTGGCAGGCCTGCATCAGCACCCAGCGGCCGAGCTTGACGATCTGTCCGCATTCTTCGGCGATCTGGATGAACTGGCCGGGCATCAGGACCCCAAGGTCGGGGTGCCGCCAGCGCACGAGCGCCTCGACGCCCAGGAGGCTGCGCGTGCCCAGATCCACGATCGGCTGGTATTCGAGGAACAGCTCATGCTCCGCGAGGGCGCGGCTGATGTCCGACTCCAGGCGCAGGCGCTCGTGCCGCGACTCCTGCATCTGCGGCTGGAAGGTCAGGTAGCGATTCTTGCCCGCGGCCTTGGCGTGATACATGGCGATATCGGCTTCGCTGAGCAGCGTCTCGGCATCGCCACTCGTCGAGGAGAAGGCCACGCCGATGCTGGCCGATACGCGCACCTCGGTCGCGCTGAGCGGGAACGGCTGGTCCAGCTCCTCGATCAGGGACGCGGCCATGCGCTCGGCCTCCTCGATGGTGACAATCCCCTCGAGCAGGATGGCGAATTCATCGCCACCCAGCCGCGCCACCGTATCGGTGGAGCGCGTCCTCTTGGCGAGACGCTGCGCCACTGCCTGCAGCAGCCGATCGCCGGTGTCGTGGCCCAGCGAGTCGTTGACGTTCTTGAAGTTGTCGAGGTCCAGAAACATCACCGTCAGGTGATGCCCGCCGCGCTGCGCCAGCGCAACGGCGTGGTGGACGCGGTCGCGAAACAGGTTGCGGTTTGCCAGTAGTGTCAGAGGATCGTGAAACGCCAGCTGTCGCAACTGCTCTTCCAGCATCTTGCGTTCGCTGATGTCGCGGAAATTCAGTGCCAGACCCTGCACGGCCGGATCGTCCGTCAGGTTGCTGCCGACGATCTCGAGTACGTAATGATCGGTCCCGCGGGCGATGCGCAACTCGACCGGCCCGACGGTCACGCCCTGGCTCGCGGCAATCTCGGCGAGAAAGGCCCGCAGGCGGTCCCCGTCGTCGCCGGCCCACAGATCGAGCAGATTCTTCCCCGAAACATTTTCGGGTTTCAGGCCAAGGGTGCGTTCGGACGCCGGCGAGGCAAATCGCAGAGCCCCATCCGCCGCGACCACCATGATGACGTCCGAGGCATTGGCAATGAGCGAGGCGTAGCGCTCTTCGACCAGGCGGGCCGCGCGTCGCTCGCGGGTGATCGCTTCATCGCGCAGCACCAGCGCCTGGCGCACCATGACCAGGAGGGTCAGAGAGAACACCACCACGGTGATCGTCGTCGTCGGACTGCCGATGTCGCGCCGCGAGAAATACACGAGTACGAGAAAAGCCGCCAGAATCGCCGCATACGGCAGGGCCTGCGCCAGGGAATCGGAGGCACGCGGCGCCGTCTTGACCGTCGTTGCGCCGGTTCGCATTTGCTCACGTGCGGCGGCCACGAACGGCACATAGCAGGCGACGTACAACACGTCCTGAAAGTTGCCGGGCAGGTAGTTGCCCACGACTTTGGCGACGGACCAGAGGATGTCGCCTAGTGACATCATCATGAAGCCGCCCAGCAACAGCAGCGGGACACGGCGGCCGCTGTGGCTGCCGCCCGCCACCAACAGCACTCCGAGCGTAAGCAACAGGATGCAATTGAGCGCCAGATAGATCTGACTCAGCACATCCTTGAGGACGTTGACCTGCACCCCTGAAGCCGCAGGACGGATGATCAGGAACCAGAAGAAAGCGCCGAAGCCGATCACCAGTATAGTGGCGTCGAGCGTGAGCTGCGCCCACGGCACCTTGACCGCGGCCGCCCGAATCAGGAACAGCACCGCGGAAAAAAGCGCCGGATAAAACCCGAGGTAAAAAATATCGGCGACACCCGGAAAGGGATCGTGGCCATTGAGCCAGGAGTCAACGCAGATGAGCGTGGCGATCAGATACAAGCCGAGCGCGAGCGACAGAAAACGCCAGGCCGTGCGCGTGGGGCCAGGCACCATCCGCCGTGCGGCGGTCACGACGATAATCAGTGCGGCAATGCAGGCGGGCGAATCGGCGAGCAGTCCGACATAGTGTCTGACCCGTTCGCTGCCCAGGCCGGCGAGCAGCCAACCAGCGCAGGCGACGGCGTAGATCACGAGCGCGATGCAGAGTTTGTCGACCCAGCCCGGCACCGCTATGGAGCGATTCCCTTGCTCAGCAATTACTGTCATGTCCGCCTGAGGCTTCTGGACCTGATTCCGTTGCATGGGCGGTCAATCATTGCGCGCGATGACTCACCCACCTCACTGAAATATGGAGCATTTAGGGCGCGACTTGCGAGCGCGTTTAGTTAACGTTGCGATACAGGTCTCGTTCGACCACGAGCCCGTGAGGCGCGTGCGAGACGCAGTCATCGGCTCCGGAGATTTGACTTAACGTCGTCCGGGCGGCGGCGGTGGCCGCTCGCCTGGCGGCATCTGCGCGACGAGGCGGCCATGCCGTCAGCCCGGTGCCTACTCAGGGAAACTCCAAGCACACTCGGCATGGAGTCCGGCACTGTCGATGGTGCGGGAAGCGGAGCCCGCATCGGCGGTGAGCAAGGCGAAACGCTGGCCTGAAGGAAGCCGGGCGGCACAGCGCCTCAGTACCCGTCGGACGGGTACGGAGGTGCGGTTCGCGGCGTTCGGTTAGCGGACGGTCATCCGCGTCCCGGTGACGGTGCCCGTGATGGTCACGAGCGCCGTATCCTGATCAAACTCGTGCCCGGGTGTGACCGAGGCCAGGTATTGCGTGAGCTTGAACGTTCCGCTGTAGTGGCGACCCGTTCCGTCCACCGTGACCCGTTCCCTGATGACAGCGGGTCCCGTGTAGGCACCACTCGTCCACCCCAGAGCCATGTGATTGAGAGCGTAGGTGGAAGCGCCCACCTTGGCCCAGACGCCCTGGCAAAAATCGCCGTCGGCAGGATTGCGAGAGCCAGAATTCAACAGCTCGGTCCCATCGGAGTGCCACGCCACCAGGCCAAAGTCGATCAGAACGCCGTCCGGCATGGGATTGGTATTGGTCGCCGTGCTCTTGGACAGCATTTCGATTTTCCACAGACCCACAATCGAGGCGGATTCGTCGGACACGGTCATCGCCCAGGCCGAATCCGATGCAGGGTGATACACGGCGCTCAACATATTGGGCGTATGGCTCGGCGGGCGCGCCAAACTGGGATCCGTGCAGGCTGCATTCACGGTATTCGCCAATCCGGCAGCGGCCAGAGCGAACCCGGCAACGGCCAGCGCCACGCCGCGGCGTTGAAAGATTTGAACCATGATTTTCTCCATTATTTTTGGTGAGAATTTCCCCTGTGGCGCGGAGCCACGTAAGGAAACCTAAGGACATTCATGGGCGGCACGCAAATGAATTCGGCGATGCACAACTGCAGGGATCTGCGCTTACCGGAAAAGGCAGTTCTGTTTTTCCGACAATCCAAAGGTTTAGGGCGTTCTCCATCGGCCATTTCTCAAGGCAGATCTCTTTTACATAATAACGCGCCGGTCGTGGAAAATTCGCCGACGCTTCAAGGGTCAACGATCAAAGCCCGCGCACGTGGGCACGCACCGACCGACGCCTCGCATGCCATGCCGGGACGGTCAACGAATCAGCTCGCCCTGCGTTGTTCCTGAGAGAAATCTCGTGAAGGAGCTTCGGTGATCGCAGTGCCGTTCACGCAGGCGTCCATTGCCGCAAACCGCTTCGGCTTTGGGGCCCGTCCTGGCGAGCTTGCTGCCGCCGGAAGCGATCCGCGTGGCCGGTTGAATTGTGTGCTCGGAGCGCTCGCCGATCGCAGCGTCGAAGGACTGGCGCTTGGACAGA